>CAYYHN010000700.1:0-3029 GCA_964471245.1 uncultured Rhodothermaceae bacterium
TGCGGCCTATCCGGGCTACCTGACGAGCATGATTGCCAAGTTCGTCAATGCCTCCACGGCCGACGGCTACAACCCCTACCGTATCACACGCGACGGCATCGACTGGGAAGTCAACGACCCCGAGGATCCGTGGTCGTTCATCGGCTACTGGGGTGATCACCAGATCATTTACCTGCTGAAGCTGCTCGAACTGTCGCAGGCACACAATCCCGGCGCGCTCGAAGCGTTCCTCACCGAAAACCTCTTCGCGTACGCCAACGTCCCGTATCGCATTAAGCCGTACGAAGACCTGATGCGCGATCCGCACGATACCATCGTTTATGATAACGACGAAGAGGCACGGATCTACGCGCGCGTGGAGCGCCTAGGGGCCGACGGAAAGCTGCTCCTGAACAAGGCCGGCGCGGTGTATCAGGTCAATCTGACGGAGAAGCTGCTGGTCACTCTGCTGACGAAGCTGTCCAACCTGATTCCGAACGGCGGCATCTGGATGAACACGCAGCGGCCCGAGTGGAACGACGCGAACAACGCGCTCGTCGGCTATGGTGTGTCGATGGTGACGCTATACTACTTGCGCCGCTTCCTCGCCTTCCTCGTCGACCTGTTCGAAGGCTTTGGCGAAGGTGAGATCGGTGTCTCAGAAGAAGTAGCAGCGTGGTTGACGTCAACGATGGAAGCCTTTGCTGATGACGCACCGACAGCGCAAATCGAGATAGGTAGTGTCTACCGGGAGAAGATTTACGGCGATGGATTCTCTGAGGTACAGCAAACGGTCGACAAAGCAGACCTGCTAGCCTTTTTCCGACGCTCCATCACTATCCTCGACGCCTCCATCACCGCCAACAAGCGGGACGACAATCTTTACCATGCCTACAACTTGATGGGTGTCGAAGACGACGGCAGCATTTCCGTCGACCACCTGTACGAGATGCTGGAAGGCCAAGTCGCTGTACTGAGTGCAGGCGTACTATCCGCCGAGGAGTCCATCGAGGTGCTGAAAGCGATGCGGGATAGCGCCCTCTACCGTGCCGACCAGCACAGCTACATGCTCTACCCCGACCGCAACCTTCCGCGCTTCGTCGACAAGAACAACATTCCGGCCGATAAAGCAGCTCAATCGAAGCTGTTCCAGAAACTAGTCGCCGACGACAACCGGGACTTGGTCGTTCGCGATGTGAAGGGTGTGTTCCACTTCAACGGCGACTTCAACAATGGGGATAGCGTCAGTGCAGCGCTCGATATGCTGGCGGTGAATGGGTATGCCGACGAGGTGGCAGCAGAGCGTACCTTCGTCCTCGACCTGTTCGAAGCCATGTTCGATCACCGCTCGTACACAGGGCGTTCAGGCACGTTCTATGGCTACGAGGGGCTCGGCAGCATCTACTGGCATATGGTCTCGAAACTGCTGCTGGCGGTCAATGAAACGTACTTCTGGGCCGTCGAGCGCGGTACCAGCGACGAGGTGCTGGCCGAGTTGGCCGAGATCTACTACGACATACGTGCGGGCATCGGCTCACACAAGAATCCAGCGGTCTATGGCGCATTCCCAACCGATCCGTATTCGCACACGCCAGGCAACGCCGGGGCCCAACAACCCGGCATGACGGGTCAGGTCAAGGAAGACATCTTGGCGCGCTGGGGGGAACTAGGTGTGACTGTTGATGACGGCCAAATCGTGTTCCACCCCGTTCTCTTGCGTAAAGCCGAGTTTCTTACGGAGCCAACAACGTTCGCCTACTTCGACGTCACTGGCGAGCCGAATTCGCTAGCACTGGAAGGGGATAGCCTAGCCTTCACGTACTGCCAAGTCCCTGTGGTCTACCGCCTCTCCGACACGCCATCGATCACCATTACCGACGTTGATGGCACCACGACCGCACAGGAGGGCTTGGCCTTGGACGCTGCTACTAGCGCCATGCTGTTCGAGCGCCTGGGCAAAGTGGCAAAGCTGGAAGTAGCGCTGATGCCGCATTTGTAACAGGACCTACCTCCCTGATATCACCTGAACACTAAAAAAGACGGCTCCCTCTGCAAAAGGAGCCGTCTTTTCGTTTATCTACTAACGCCTAATGGCATTGCTGTCGCACTACTGCGTCACTGGCATACGCTCTGCATACACGTCCTGCATCACGAGCTTGGGCGTGCGGTCGAGATGGAAGAGGCCCCAGTGCTTTTCAGGCTCTAGCGGGTCGGGGGAGCCTTTCCATGGTTCATCGAACGCTTCGAAGACAAACGTCAGGATCTGCTCGCGGTTGGTCCAATCCATAAGCTGCTCGTAGTACGCCGCTTGCAGTTCCTCAGAAGCGTTGTGCGGCTCGATACCACGCCCGTTGGATGCCGTTGTCCATCCTGCCTCAGTGATGATGACTGGCTTATCCGGGTACTGGTGTGCAACGGAGTAGTAATTATCCTTCGTGTACGCGAGTGCATCGTGGATAGAACGATACTCCCAGACGGGATACGTGTGTAGCGAGATGATGTCGAGCAATTCAGCGAGCGGCTTCAGTTTATGATGCCAAGGCACGTAGTTCTCACAGAACGTAATGGGTTGGCTAATCGCCGCCTTTACGGTCTCAGCAAACTCAATCAGGCTTTCTACAGGAGCCAAGTGATCCGTCCAATCGACACTCGCTTCATTGCCCAAGGACGCCGCAAACGCGATCTCAGGGTATTCGCTAGCCAACGTGATCATCCGACGGCATTCTTCGCGGTTGGCTATACGGTTTGCCTTAAGCGCTTCCTCGCTGTAGTTGGCGCCCCACGGACAGTTGGGGTTGTTCACCTCAGCGGCGACGTTCATCCCCAACATCACCTTGAAATCCAGTCCTTCGTTCTTAACAACTTTGAGGACGGTTTCGGCGTGTGGCGTGCAATCGTACAGACGCAGGTATTTCCAGTGCTTCGCGAGAATCAGAAGGTCTTCCTTGATCTCGCCGTACGAGGGATAGACGCCGCCGGGTTGCTGCCCCGCGCGATAACCGGAGTAGCAGATGGCGTTGGCATGCTCGAAAGCGGTGCCGTTCGCTTTA
>CAYYHN010000701.1:0-3028 GCA_964471245.1 uncultured Rhodothermaceae bacterium
GAGTTCTTCTCCAGCGTCTGCACCAGCGTGCCGTTCAGGGTGTAGACACGGATCGTTGCTTGCGCTGGCATGCCGGTGAAGCGCACCTGCGACTGCGTGGCGCTCACCTCATAGGCGGACATGCCTTTGTAGGGGTTGGGGCTAATGCCGATCTGTGCTAAGGCTGCCTGACCAGTCTCCGCGCTTGTTTGAGGGGCGAGGCCGTTGGTGCTGAATCGCCATATTTCGTCGACAGGGGCATCTGATGCGACTTCGATCCGGAGTCCGTCGAAGACGAACGGGGCGGGGGAGAGTGGCGGACGCCATCCCGTCCGCCGTTGCCAAACTTTGCCGTCGAACAGCAACGAGTCGTTGCTGAGATAGAGGTCATAGTTGAGTTGACCTGCGAACGTGTACGTGCGCAAGATGTAGTCTTCACCCGTGAGGGCCTGGGGGTCTAATACCGATGTGCGGACAAAAGCACTAGGGCCTACCACTGCAAGGGGCTGGCCAACAACGGTATGGTGAGTTTCATTGAACGCACGGCCATCGTGAGGTGTAGGTACAACAGTGATACGTGCCATGGGCCCCCGGTAAACATGAGGGCGGTAGTCGTGGCTATAAGCGTATGCTTGTACGCCGAAGTAGTAAGTTTGGTAGGGCGTTAGATTTGTTAAGATGTGATGTTGTTGCAGGCCCGAGTCGGAGCCAAAGGCAGTGTGGTAGCTGAGTTCATCATCTTCGATGACGTTAGTGGTGCCGTTTATGCGATCGTAGGTAGCGATACGCGTGCCAATGGTGTCTGTAGCGTTGGCAAACTGAAAGACGTCATAGCCTTCGAGCAGGTAAGGTGCGTCGGTGACTTTGCCGAAAAGGCGTGATTGTAAGGTGAACGTGTTATCGACGTTATTGCTGGTAACGGGATTGGTCCATGTGAGTAAGACCTCGTTTTCCAAGGGAGTGGCGTCAAGTGCTGGGGCATCTGGGCCCGGGGGCAGTCTGAAGCCCAAGTCCGCGAATTCTTGTATGGTTTGCGTGGCGTCTTTGAGTTGCGTGACGGAGTCGAGGTGGTCAAGTCCACGTGCCCAAACAATAGCAAAATCGATGGTCTCCACCTCGCCAAGCTCCATGCGGAACGGACCTGCACTCATCGCGTTGCGGCGGTCGGCAGGGGCAATGGCAGTACCTTGGCCGTCAGAGTTGAACTCGGTCCAGAAGTTACCCGTCGCAGGGTCTCCCGGAAAGATGTAGCGCGTTGGAATGTCCGAAAAGTCACGCGCATTACCACCAAAGGTAAAGGGTTGCTCATCGCGCCATAGGGCACGCATGTAGTTGTAATAGTCCGCCCCGCCTTGCGGGTCACAGGTAACACATCCTCCGCCATTGTAGAAGATATTGGATGTCATCGGTAATCGATCACCATATCGGTCGACATAGGCTGGCGCTTCGCCACGTAGGGCAGGAGAAAGGCTGCGGTAATCGTTCGTAGGGCCACGGAGGAACGTGCCACCCACAGCGGGCGGGGCTGGTCCATATCCTTCCCCGCCTTCATCGAGGTCATCGGAATTGTAGGTGTAGCTCAGGCTGAGTGTCGAATCTGAGCCGAGATAATCGTCGTCGAAGTTACCAAGGTCATTGTCGAAGAAGAAACCGATATAGGCTTGCTCGAGTGGGGCGCGTTCGTAAGTAAACAGGGTCTCTATATTTTCTCTAGTATCCCGATCCCACCTAGATTCAATACCTGACGTGCTTCCTCGGTAGTGGATGCGATAGCGGTAGAAGGTGGTGTTCCCGAGCGAACCATGTGCATTGAACGCGTAGGCACTCACTTGTATCTCTACACCAAGTGGGAGGCTATCGGTGGCGTTGTGTGTGTTGCCAAGATCGTTCATCACCCACCACACCATCTGATCGCCCAGTAGGTCGGGGCGCTCGCCTGCTTCAAGGTTGATTGTGCGGTCAACACGAGCGCGAAGTGGGAGATGGCTTACGTCAATACGCCGGCCTTGGGCATCGAGGGTAGGGGCGCCAAGTCCAGTCGGCCAGTCGGCAAGGTCTGATGAGGCTTGCCCCGTCTGCTCATAGTTCCTCACTTCGCTTCGCTTGACGCTGTAAACGCGGTCGTAGACGCTGCAGTCACTAGGTGGATCGCCGTCATCATCGAGTGGCCCAGCCCAATACTCATACGGCCCATATCGGCTTGCCGCCATGTGTAGTCGGTCTCCTATCATGCCGCCTAGCCAAAGTGAAACGACGAAAATGGCATTTTTCCCTTCATCTTTGGGGACTTCGTAGACATGGGGACTGCCTCGCCAAACGAGAGCACCATTGTTGAGGATGCGCGCGCGCACATTACCCACATCTAGCATAGACTCGCCTTGTGCAGGAGTACAGCTACTTGCTTGACTGTAGCTTGGCAAGGCAAATAGGCTAAGGCTGCAGAGAAGCAGGATGAAGCGAATCATGAATGATCTGTCGGCCATACCAACACGGTTTAGGCAGCGTGGATGGGCCGCATGTGAGTGTAGCGTCCCACCCCTCGTGTTTTGCTACGTCCCATGTGCCCACCCACGCCTTACCTTCGTAAATTGCCAAGGCGAATCCAGACCCGGCGCTACCAACATACTCGAGGGTAGCACGGCTCATATAGACCGAAAGTCACGATTTACGGTAGGGCACCTAAAAACGCAGGGTGAAGACCGTACGCACGTCGGGATCTGAGGAGACGCTGAGGTTGCCGCCGTGCTGTCGCATGATCTGTCGCGAAAGACTGAGGCCGATGCCAGAGCCTTCCTTTTTGGTCGTAAAGAAGGGGATGAAGATCTTTGCCATCGCCTCGGGCACGATACCGGGGCCGTTGTCTTCCACTTGAATCGTCGGCCGACCACGCCGATCGAGAAAGGCCGTCACAGTGATGGAGGCGCGTGAGGTCTCTTGGACGGCTTCCTTCGCGTTCTTGACAAGGTTAATGAGTACCTGTTCGATCAGTTCAGGATCCGCTGTGAGGTCGAGCGTGTCGGGACTGATCTCAGTGCGCAGCTCAACACCC
>CAYYHN010000702.1:0-984 GCA_964471245.1 uncultured Rhodothermaceae bacterium
TAACAGATTTACCTTGGAAGCCCTTCTGTGCACGGCTCATCCAAGAAACTAGGGCGACCGTCGCCCCCATCTACATACACGGTCAAAACAGTTGGCTCTTCCAAATTGTCAGCCAGTTTAGCTCGAGTTTGCGGCTTGCACTATTACTTAATGAAGTCCAAAACAAACAAGGGCAAACACTTGAGCTGTCGTTAGGATTTCCTTTTGGAGCTGAACAGCTCGACGGCCTTAAGAACCGGAAAATGATGACAGAATGGCTACGGGAGCAAGTTTACGCATTGTGTATATCGTCAAATGAATCGATTCGTTCGAACCAGTCAAGTCATTCGCAGGCACACATCCTCGTTTAAATCATCAAGCGCTCTTTGAGCAACTTTGTACGTTCGCGGCTGGCGACAACTTCATGATCACCAGTAAGGACTACTTTATACCGGCCACTGAACCAAGGAATCATTTCTCGAATGTGATCGAGATTTATTAGCGCTGAACGATGTACCCGCATGAACATTTCGGGGTTAAGTTGCCCTTCAAGCTGATCGAGTGTGTGGCTAATAATGTGTTGCCGTAGGCGTGGGCGGCCGGTTGGCGTATTCTCATCAAGGATATTGACCCGTGTTATGCTGTCGGCGATTTCGATGCTGACGATCTGCTCGATGGGCGTAATGAGGATCCGGTCGCGATATGGAATCGAAAATTGCTTTAGCCATCCACGGGCAGGGGCTTGGGATGCTGGTTGTGAAGAGGTGGCTTGTGACTCGAACCAGTCGAGCATAGCATTGATACGTTCATCTGTAGCTTGGCGCGTAGCTTCTGGGTTGGAAATCCGTTCCGCGCGTCCGATTGCGGCTTTCAATTCGTCGCGATCGATGGGTTTTTGAAGATAGTCGATCGCATGGGCCTTGAAAGCTTGCAAGGCATATTCGTCGTACGCCGTGGTGAAAATGACGACAGGACGTTCCTCGGGGGCCAACCGCTCGATGCCGC
>CAYYHN010000702.1:994-3028 GCA_964471245.1 uncultured Rhodothermaceae bacterium
TCGTCAGCGCGCCGCACGTCGAAGGCGTGCACCTGCGCGGATCTGCTCGATGGCTTCTACACCGTCGCTGGCCTCACCTACCACGTCGATACGCCCGCTATCAACAAACGGCGTCAAGAGTTTGCGCAAGCGACGGCGGGCCGGTGCCTCATCGTCGATAACTAAGGAGGTCAACATGTAACGTGTCCAGATGAGGTTAAGAGGGAATTTGGACTAACTGAGCGATTGAACTAAAGGCAATGTAGACGGAGACGGAATGCACAGACATGCTGACGTGCCTTGGCCTGCCGCACTCGTGATCCGTAGTAAATCGTTTCGGTCGTACAATTGTGCGAGCCGATCGCTGACGTTGGTTAGGCCAATGCCGTAAAACTGCTGCGGATTGATCGAGCCGTGCCAACCCGTAATGCCCACCCCATCGTCAATGACGCAGAGCGTCGTCAGGCCATCGACATCTGCTTCATTAATTTGTATGTGTATGGTTCCTTGCCCGCGTTTCCGTTCCAGCCCATGTTTGATGGCGTTTTCAACCAGCGTCTGCAAGGCGAAAGCAGGAACTGGTAGTGTCGGAAAAGCTGCTGGGCTATCCAACTTAATCTGAAGCCGCTCACCGAAACGAGCCTTCTCAATGTTTAGGTAGCGTTTTACCAACTGCAATTCTTCTTCCAAGGTGACAAACGTCCTACTACTCGTCGTGAGGATGTGGCGAAAGATGAAGGCGAGGTCTTCTACGGCTGCTTCGGCGTCATCGGGCTTTTCTTCAATGAGCGCGATGATCGTATTGAGCGCATTAAACAGGAAGTGCGGGTTGATTTGAGCGCGTAGAGCAACCAATTGCGCTTCTGCGTGCTGCTTGGCAAGATTCTTCTCGCGTTCTACAAGCGAAAGCCGTTCGAGCGCAAGCGTAACTTGGCTACTCAGTGCACGCAACCGATCCAGATCTTCGAGGTTGTACACGGCTCTCCGTGCAGCCTTTTCGCCGAGGACCAACAGCCCGATTGGTTGATCGTCGCCTTGTATCGGCACCAGAAGGGTGGCTTTGCTTTCCACTAACAAGCGCGAAACCGTTGCAGGCATGCGGCTCACATTCAACTCAGGATTGGCCGACCAAATCTTCCCTTCACTCTCCACATAGGGCCAAAGCTGTTCGATCATCTGCTCGGTCAGATATGGAGGTTCTGGATGGAACGTGCGGACCATGGGCGCAGCATCTGGGCCTGACGCGTGCAGATAGAGCACCGCCGAGCGAGACCCCATCGCCGATCCGACAGCCTCGATGGTTTCTTGGAGCAATTGGGACGGAAGCAAGATATTGCGCATCCGCTCGGTGAACGCGAGTAACTGCTGCCGCTTGCGTTGTTGCTCTGTTGCAAAAAACTGCGCCGAATAAACGCGCGCCAAGCGGGCCGTCCGCTCTAGGAGCACCAGCAGGAGCACCAAGTAGATACCTGTCACCACGGCGCGTGAAGCCCCTAGCGCTCCTGCATAACGCTCGATTATCGAAAGGCCGCCGACGATGGCTAAAAACAAGATGCTGTAGACGGTAAAATACGTGAGGCCACGCCTGACGACTTGGTCTACTTTACCATACTGGAGTGTTGTAATGGAAACGAGCAAGACCGGGGCAACAGAAAGCAATTGGGCAGATACCATCAGCCAGCCTGCGGTTTGCTCGTCAACGCGTGTAAGGACGGGCAACACATCGGTAACAGCAAAGGCCGCGAGGATGGCTACGACAAGGATACTATAACTACCGCGTCGGCTCCATTGGGGGGCATCCGCTGCGTTATTCGTAAGATGTCGCGCCCGCGCCATCAGCAGGGCCGCTACGGCGATGTAGCACGATGCGTAAAACAATATGGGGACGAGCAGTGCTTGCAGGTTGAAGGGACCTATTGGTCCCACACCGGTCGCGTAGAACGCCGTCCCACCTAGGAGCAGCACCGGTATGCCGAGCCATACGGTGGAGAGTGTCTCCGACCGTTGGGATTCGGCGGGTAGAATTAGCTTGTGCACGCGATAGAGTAGGAGTCC
>CAYYHN010000703.1:0-3025 GCA_964471245.1 uncultured Rhodothermaceae bacterium
ATCGTTGCCCACGAGACGATAAAATCAAACTGCATGTGCGAGTTTTCCGGTGGCGCTTCTACGAGCCCCACAACCTCGCCTTCTAGTTGGTTGTCGAACAGGAGCGTCTGCCCAATAGGATCAGAACTGCCGAAATACTTCGCCGCTGTTTCTGGCGTGATGAGCACAGTGAACGGTGCTGTCAGCACATCGTCGGGGCCGCGCAGCACCTCAAAGTCGAAGACCTCTAAGAACGACGGACGGGTGAAGAACACGCGGTCTTCAGAAAAAGCCCGGTCGCCGTGGCTGACGAGGTTGTCGCTCTGCATCAATGGCACAACCGTGATTTCGGGATAGTCTTCCCCAAAGGCACGCACCGTCGCCATGTTGGTCGAGGGAATCACGAATGCACCCTCACCCCAGTTGCTCACCACACGGTAGATCTGATCGGCATTGGCATGGAAGCGGTCGTAGCTCAGCTCATCGCGGATGAATAACAGAATCAACAAACAGCATGCAATGCCGATGGCCAGCCCAGCGATGTTCAGGAACGAATAGGCACGGTGCCGCCGCAGTGTCCGCAGGGCAATAATGAAGTAGTTGCGCAGCATGGATAAGACGATGGGGCAGATCGGAGAAGCAACGAATAGATTCGTTGGACCGTACCAAATGCCAAATGGTTGGCACGCGCGCTGCTCTATTTTCTTACTGTTCTTCGATACTTAGGGCGTAGTGTCTCGATGGGTTGAGTCGGCACCAAGGCACGTTGCACCATTTCGACGATATGGTCGTTGGCTAAATCGAATGTGGCTGTGGCACGGATGTCTTCAACAGAAGCCCCAACATGAACGTCGTAGCGTCCGGCCTCGGCGATCCATGCCGAGCGATCCGTGTGGAATGAAGCCAGCATCTTTGGCGCGAGCTTAAGGTGAAGCATCTGTGTCTCGCCGGGCTGCAGCAGGCGTGTCTTGGCAAAGGCCTTCAGTTCCTGTATGGGCTTGGCTAGCGCAGTTTGTGGTGCACGGAGATACAGTTGGACGACCTCGCGGCCTGCTGCGTCGCCCGCGTTGGTGATGGCGATGGTAGCGGTTACGGTTGGTGCCTCATTACCCTCATGTCCCACTTGTACATCGAGGGCGTCGTAACCGAACGTCGTGTAGGACAGGCCGTAGCCAAACGGGTATGCGGTTTGCACACCAAACGTCTGGAAATAGCGGTAGCCGATGTAGATGTCTTCAGCGTACGTCACCTCGGCAGGCATCCCTACAGGCATGTCACCCATCATCTGCATCTCAGCACCGGGCAGCGGCTCGCCTGGGAAGTTGGCGGCGCTAGCCACGTCGTTGTAGCGCATCGGAAACGTCGTTGGCAACTTACCCGATGGGTTGATCTTACCCAGCAGTACATCGGCGACGGCGTGGCCCGCCTCCTGCCCACCCTGCCATGCAATGAGAATAGCATCCACCTGCTCGCGCCAACTTGCCACCTCGATGACGTTGCCAATGTTAAGCACCATGATCACCGGCTTGCCTGCCGCACGGAAGGCCTCGGAGACCGTCGTGATCATCGCTTGTTCAGCGTCGGTCAGATAGAAGTCAGCGGCTTCGGTGCGATCTTGGAACTCGCCCGAATTGCGGCCAAGCGTGATGATCGCCACATCGGCCGTTTCGGCGTGGGTAGCAACCTGCGTTCGGTCAAGCGGCATCTCTTGGAGCGGCGGCGGCAAAGCTAATACGAATGCTGGCGTAGGTCGCTTGGCCTCCTCTTCGGCGATGAAGGCTTCGTATGTAGCGTGGAGATCGTCGGCAACCGGATATCCAGCCTCGGCAAGCCCCTCGACAAGCGATACGGTGTAGGCGTTGTTGACATCCCCGCTGCCTGTACCGCCTGAGATAAATCTGTACGAACCGTTACCAAATGCCGCGATTTGTAGGGAGCTAGACAATGGCAAGACGTTGCCTTCATTCTTGAGCAACACAGCCCCTTCGGCGGCAGCGCGCCGGGCAATTTCAGCATGTGCTGCAAGCTCAGGCGTATCGCTGAAAGCGTAGTTGGCATAGGTCGGTGATTGGAGCACCACCCGAAGGATGCGGCGCACGTTGGTGTCCAGCACGGCTTCATCGAGCAGGCCGTGCTGGACGGCAGCGACTAAAGCCATACGTTGCGGTGGGACGCCGGGCATTAGCAGGTCGTTGCCTGCCTGCATCTGGGCGATGGGGTTGTTGCCTGCAAACCAGTCTGTCACGACCAATCCCTCGAACCCCCACTCGTCGCGCAGCACCGTTTGCAGCAAGTCGGCGTTCTGCGAGGCGTAGTGCCCATTGATTTGGTTGTAGGCGCTCATCACCGTCCACGGCTGCGCTTCTTTGACGACCAACTCGAACCCGCGCAGGTAGATTTCGCGCAACGCTCGCTCGCTCACGTGCACGTCGAGCAGCATCCGGTTTGTCTCTTGGTTGTTCGCCGCGTAGTGCTTCACCGAGGTGCCAACGCCGTTGCTTTGGACGCCCTTTACCATTGCTGCCGCCATGCGCCCGCTTAGCAGCGGATCTTCGCTGTAGTACTCAAAGTTGCGACCGCCCAACGGATTGCGGTGTATGTTCAACGCTGGAGCCAGCAGAATGTCGACGCCGTACTCTTTCACCTCTTGCCCCATCGCATGCCCTACAGCCTCCACGAGATCCAGATCCCATGTCGACGCCAGCAGCGTCTCGATAGGGAATGCGGTGCAATAGTACGTGGCGGCGTCGCCCTCCCGCTTTGGGGCAATGCGTAAACCCGCCGGGCCATCGGCTAGCACGATGCTTGGTAGCCCTAGCTCCGGAAAGGCACGCGTATGTCCGGCTGCCCCAAGCACTTTGTCCGGGACTTCAGCCTCCATCATTCCCGGCAGGTTCATGCCCACCCCGACGACAAGGCCAACTTTCTGCGCCAGCGTCATCTGTGCAAGCAAGGCATCAACCTGCGCGTCCAAGGTGGTATCGGTAGAACGGCGTGGTGAATGGGCAAGCATGAGGCAATGGTCTTGGTTAGGTCTGCAGGGGCA
>CAYYHN010000704.1:0-3025 GCA_964471245.1 uncultured Rhodothermaceae bacterium
TACCCCATGCACGCGGCCGACCACGTGTTACGTAGCGCGATCATCCGCGCTGCACTCCAGTACCGGGTAGATTTGCCTGAACTCGACCGGATGGCCCAGCGCCTGACGGACATTATGAATTACAAGCGGCGCTGACCGCTTTTGGGTGAGGCCGCACTGTGGCCAAGCCACCTACACCGCTTATGGCAGTAGCCGATACATTGACCTTGTACCTCGTTCGTCATGGCGAGACGGAGTACAACCGCAAGCGCATCATGCAGGGGCGCGGCATCAACAGCGACCTGAATGCGACGGGGCGCACCCAAGCGAAGGCTTTGGCGCGTCGCTTTGCTGAGATTCCGCTTGACGCCATCTACACGAGCGCGCTCAAACGCGCCGACCAAACCGCGCAGGTCATCGCCGAGGCACATCCCGACGTGCCCTACCATCGGCTTAGCGATCTGGAGGAGATGGCGTGGGGCATTTATGAAGGCATGCCCATCGAGCCGCACGTGAGCGAGATGTTTGCCGAGATGTACGCCCGTTGGGATCGCGGTGAGTACGATTACGCCGTAGAAAAAGGCGAGTCCATCTTGGATGTGCAGCGCCGTGCCTTGCGCGCTGTCGAAACGATTCGTGCGGCTTGGCCTACGGGCACCGTGCTGATTCTGACGCACGGGCGCTTTTTGCGCGTGTTGTTGGCTTCATTGCTGAATGAGTACGGATTAGCGCGGATGCAGGAATTGCATCATGCGAATACAGCCGTCAATCGGCTGATATGGACGGGTGATCGCTTCGAGGCCGATCTGTTGAATTCGACGGATCATTTGGCCTACGTTGAGACGATCATGGTAGAGTAGGAGCGTGGCTTTCAGCTTCCAAGTGAGGGAGAAAACCCCATGAGTATGCGAGAATCGGTTTATAGTGCGCCACCACCCGTAGCCGCCACGACGGCTTCGGCGGCTGTGCGTGCCCTAGCCACGCAGCTTCGCCATGTGTTTAGCCGTGTGAATGGATACGCTTCGCCCGCCGAGCAGATTGTAACGCTGTCGGTGACCGTGCCGAAAACGGACCCACTGCTTTGGCTTCGCCGTCAGCAAGGCCAACTGCGTGCGTACTGGGCGGGTCGCGACCATGCCGAGGCCATCGCTATGGTCGGCACGGCCGATCTGCTGGAAGGCGATCGACTCGACATGCCTGCCCTACAAGCTTCACTGGCTACGCGATGGGAAATGTCTGCGGTGCCTGTGCGCTATTTCGGGGGCTTCCGCTTCGATCCGGCCGAGCCAGTTGATGCGGCATGGCAATCGTTTGGCGCATGGCGGTTCGTGTTGCCGCGCTTCATGCTGACGAGCACAGCCCAAGCAACCACGCTGACGTGCCATATGTACCTGCCGCGCGATCACGCCAACGCAGGAGCCATTCTCGACGAGTTGCACCGCCTAGTTTGGGATGCGTCCAAAGAGGCCCCAGCACTGCCATCGCTACTCTATCGGGAAGACGTGCCCGATGCTGCTGGTTGGGACGCGAACATCCGTACTGCGCTCGATGCTTTTTGCCATACGCGCCTAAGTAAAGTGGTATTGGCGCGTCGTTCGACGCTCGGGTTTAGCAAGGCCATCGACCCGATGCAGGTGTTGCAACGGCTGCGCGACGAGGCCCCCAATCGGTTCCATTTTGCCTTCGACTATGGCGGGCCCGTTTTCTTGGGCGCGACGCCCGAGCGGTTGCTGAAGGTCGAAGGGCGCAACGTGTGGAGTGAGGCGGTTGCTGGTACGCGTCCGCGTGGCACAAGCGATGCCGACGACGACAACTTCCGCGATGAATTGTTGCATAGCGAGAAGGACCAGCGCGAGCACGAATTTGTGCGTCTCAGCATCAAGGACACGCTCTCGCGCTGCTGTGAGACGCTGGAGATTCACAAGGCCGCAACCGACCTAAAGCTCTCGCAAGGCCGCCACCTCTTCTCGCCTGGCCACGGTCGGCTTCGTCCTGATGTGACGCCGCTTGATCTCGTGGAAGCCTTGCATCCGACGCCCGCCGTGGGCGGCTACCCACATGCTGAAGCGCGCGACATGATTGCCGAACTCGAAGGCTTCGACCGGGGCTGGTACGCTGCGCCCGTTGGCTGGATCAGCGAAGATGCTGCTGAGTTTGCGGTTGCCATCCGGTCGGGTCTTGTGCGTGGCAAAGCACTCGATCTGTTCGCCGGCGCGGGCATCGTGCGTGGTTCCGACCCAGACTCGGAATGGCAAGAGATCGAGCAGAAGATCAGCGACTTCATGCGCGTGTTTGCCGCCGAAGCCGACGCGCCCACCAGTCATTAACGCCACGTGCGCCTCGACGCCCCAAATATCAACCGGCTCTGGACGAACCTGCTCGTCGAAGAACTGGTCCGGCAGGGCGTGACACAGTTCTACCTTGCGCCCGGCTCACGCTCGACGCCGCTCACCACAGCTATCGTCGACCATCCAGCGACGACGCACACCATTCATTTTGATGAACGTGGTACTGCCTTTGCCGCACTCGGCTATGGGCGTGCAATCGGCAAGGCGGCTGGATGGATCACGACCTCAGGCACCGCCGTCGCAAATGCCTTGCCTGCCGTGGTCGAAGCCGCCATCGAAGGCATTCCAATGCTGCTGCTCACGGCTGACCGCCCGCCCGAATTGCGTGAGACGGGCGCGAACCAAACGATACGCCAGCCGCGCATTTTCGGCGAGCACGTCCGCTGGTTCTTCGATATGCCCGCGCCGACGTCTGCCATCGATCCGGCATTTGTGTTAACGACTGCAGCACAAGCCGTGCATCGCACCCGCCGCACACCTAGTGGCCCGGTGCACCTTAACTGCATGTTTCGTGAGCCGCTCGCGCCAGATTCCGTGCCGTTTACGCCGCATCCCAGTGTGGCTCGGTTGCAGATATGGGCTGACGCTGATGCGCCCTATACGCGGTACCTCGGCGGTGTGTCAGCGGCGTCTGGTGAAGAAGTCGAGGCCATCGCAAACGCGCTTGCAACGGTAAAGCAGGGCGTGCTCATGGCGGG
>CAYYHN010000705.1:0-3024 GCA_964471245.1 uncultured Rhodothermaceae bacterium
ACATCTACAACCTCGGCGACATCATCGGCGGGCGGGCCGACGTGTTTAAGCTGAGCTACCTCGAAAACGCGATGACGTCGAACCCCGTCCTCAACCGCGTCGCGACGAAGAGCTTGCAGGACATCTACGCGTTCCTGCAACTCCTTGAAACGGGCAGCCGGGAGGGTGTGACGGTCGAGCGCTGTGTGGCCGAAGAGAGTCGCAAGCTGCGTCGTCACGTCAGTGCTACGCAAGATGATCACGGTGCGCGAGGTTGTTCTGCAGGTCAATCAAGCCTACATCCGCTCCGCCGCCCAAGCCGACGCGTACCGCACGGAGCCGCCTTTTCTCCTGCAAGGCTCCTACCGCAACATGAACCGCCTCGCCGAGAAGGTGCTGCCCATCATGAACGACGACGAAGTGCAGCTGCTGATCAGCTCGCACTACGAACGCGAGTCGCAGGTGCTCACCACCGGGGCCGAGTTCAACCTGCTCAAGTTCAAAGAGATGGTCGGTTGGATCACCGACGACGACGCCCAGCGCCTCGCCGACATCCGCCACACGTTCCAGAAGAATAACGCCCTGCTCGGCCTCGGCGACACCGACCGCATGGTGCAGGTCCTCTCTCAACTAGGCGCTCTCGCCGACGGCCTCGGCAGCATCCGCGACGTCCTCGCCGACGCCGCCGAACACCTCCCCGACCGCCGCCGCTACACGCTCCGCGAAATCATCGAGCCGGATGAGGAGTGAGGCTTAGCAATACTATACAATCAACGTACATCAGGTCCGGTCCAGACTCTAAGCGAGTTAATAGCTATGCAGGAGAGAAAGGTCATCTTCTATTATAGACACGAGGAAGAACTTCGGGTCGAGACAATGTGGACAAGAAAAGTAGATCAGGGATATGCAGTAGATAACATTCCTTTCTTCGTGACGAGTATTGCCTATGATGACATCATTTCACTTGAAGAGGAGGATGGGGCTTTTTACTTCGAACAGTTGGTTCAAGTATCAGGCAATAGCACAATCCGAATTATTGTATTTGACGTAAGCAGCATCAACGAAGTCACTACAAAAATAGAGTCCTTTGGTTGTGACTGGGAGACAGTTGGATCGATTCTCCCCGGCTTGATTGCTGTCAATGTGCCCAAAGATATGCCATACAGCAACATCAGAACCTTTCTGGAGGAAGGTGAACTTGCCGGAAGATGGTCTTATGAGGAAGCCTGCCTTGGTCATAAGTAGTTGCAGACTTGATTTTACCTCAATTCGTCACCCATCGGGTAGCGAATCTGAAAACGCCACACATTGTGTGGAGATTTTGGAGTTGTGGTCTATAGACGACCTTAATAGGTCACACGCCGTGTGACGAATCCGAATGGGCTACACAGTGTGTAGCTTTTTCAACGTACTGAATGGCGAGTGCGCAACAACTCACCGACGAACTGCGGCACGAGATGGCCTTGTTGCAAACTAGAAGATGAATCGTTCTGGCATGTGGATGTTGCCGGCTCAAATCGCCTGCATCTCGTCCCAGAGGTAATCGTGCTGATGTCAGCAGTGTTGGGCTCAGTCCTTCAAGACGACATCCAACACCAGCGGGCGGTGGTCGGAAATGATGGGCTCGTCGAGTAGACGTTGCGCGATCACGTTGAAACGCGCCTGTGGCTGCAATAGGAAGTAGTCGATCTCTTGATCGGGGGCGTAGGAAGGAAACGTGAAATGGTCTTCGCCCTTTGGCACGATATGCCACGCGTGGCCGAGGTGTTGCATCACTGTGTCCTCGGGAGTCGAGTTGAAGTCGCCTGCGAGAATCGTCGGGAGCGTGTCGCCTTGCAAGTGGTCCTCCAAGGCCAGTGCTTGAGCGAGGCGTTCGTCAACGGTGCGGTAGAGGTGGATGCCGACCAGCCGGAGGCGACGGCCTGTCTTGGGCGAGACCACCACGGCACTCAAGGCCGTCCGTGGCTCGGTACCGTCCGGCAGGCGGAGGTTAGTAGCGGCATCGATGGGCCAAGCAGACAGCAATGCCATCCCATACGCGCCCTCGCGATAGGGCATGAACCGCCCAAAGATCGGCTTCATACCCGTGAGGCGGCCAAGTTCAGCGGCTTGATCCACACGTTCCGTCCGCGTGGTCACACTGTCGACTTCTTGCAGGGCCACGAGGTCGGGGTTGACCTCCCGGATCAGGGCGGCAATGCGTGCCAAGTCGAGCCCTTCGTCCATCCCCGCCCCATGATGAATGTTGTAGGCGAGTACCCGCACAGTATCTGCATCAATTACGACGTCGGCTGGCTGCTGTGTGCGAGGAGCACAGCCAAGCGCCAAGACGACGAGAACGATGCCGCTTACCCAGCGATGAATCATGACAGCGTGTATATGATGCTCCTTCATTGCGAACCTACACAGCAATCGCGTGGGAGGCGTCCATGTAACTGGGCTCAAAGCGCCCGCATCTCGTCCCAGAGGCGGTCGAACTGGCGGTCGTAGGCCGAGACGATGTCGGCGGCGTTGGTGATGAGGAGGTTTTCGTGGTTCTTCGTCGCGCCTCGCGTCCAGTTGTAGCTGCCTGTGAGCACTGTGCGGCCGTCGAGGACGGCGAACTTGTGGTGCATGTGGTCGGGCGTCATGTCTACGCGGACGGCAAAGCCATCGTCAGCAAGGTCTTCCACGTCGGAGCCAAGGTCGAAACGCTTGTCGTTGTCGGTGATGATCTTGAGGTTGACACCCATGCGGCGACGATCGTAGAGGGCACGAACGATGCGGTCGTCGGTGATGGTAAAGACACAGATTTTGATGGTCTGGTAAGCTGCACGCAGGCTGGCGAGAATCGCTTCGAGGCACGTCTCACCGGGGCTAAAGTAGAGGCGATGGTCTTCAGGTGGCTGCGGTGTAATGCGTAGCAGCTTCTCGCTGTCCTCAACCCAGTCCAGCGTCTCGGCTAGCGAAGCATCAGCCAATCCTTGCCGCCCTAAATCGTAGATCCGGCTGCACAGTACGTCGCGGGTGTGCTTGTCGAGTGGTGTGTGGTCGAGCTGCGTTCGC
>CAYYHN010000706.1:0-3021 GCA_964471245.1 uncultured Rhodothermaceae bacterium
ACAGCGTTCAGGAACAGCGTATGTGCATACCCTCAACCACTTCACGCGCCGCTAGAAAACAGGCCAGTGCATTGCTCTAAATAGCGCACAGCGTTCACCAACACCATATTCCCCAACTGGTGCACTTATGTCAATCGCATCATTATGCTCCTCATTGAACGGATTCGATTCGTTCGCACAACGTCTGCTTCTTGCCAGTGTGCTTGCCATCGGCATGTTGCTTTCAGGCTGTGAGGTTGAACCGATTGTACCTGCTGCTATGGAGGAGGATCGGCCCGATTTTGAGGAAGCAGGGATCGTTGGGCCTGCTGGCGGAACCATCCAAGTAACAGATCCCAACAGCTCCATTTTTAATGCGGGCATTGTTGTGCCCGAAGGGGTCTTACGTACGAATCGCTCCATCCAACTCAGCGAAAACACTTCGGCTACGTTCTTTGGGCGTGAGGGGGGTGCTTTTGTTACCGTGCTGCCCGCAGGACGTGTCTTTGATATTCCCGTGGAGGTATCCATACCATATCAAACGGGCGTCAATCCAGCAGATCAAGCCATTTATCTATACGATGCGCAAACGTTTACGTGGCAACGGACACCAACCGTACGTATTGATGAGATGCGTGGGGTGCTGGTCACACAAACACAGCGCTTGGGTACCTTTACGGCAGCTATGCCAGGCGTTGGGCTTGATGTGGGTCTCTTGCAAATCGGTGAGCGCATGGGGGCGCGCGTGATGCTGAGAGAAGCATTTGCTGAGGTCCCGCTTTCCTCGGATACGTTGACGTTGACGCAAAAAGCTGAGGCCACGCAGGTTCGGGAGGCGCTTGAAGCACGTCCCGAAGCGTTCCATGTGGTCGTCGAAGCGCGGCTCAAGGTGCGGCGCAATTTCTGGCTCGACGAGCCGATTGAAACGGCTAGGTTGGTATGGAGCATTCCACGCGTTGAAGGCGCTGGCGTAGTGGCGGAGGTCGTCGCGCGCGATGCCACTGGCCGCGTTCGTTTCAGGACAACAACGTTCCCAAACGGATTTGATACCGTCGAAACGTTGCTCTCCGGCGAAGCTGTGCTCTTGCCGTTTGCCCATGCGCCCGCAGAAGGTGCCAGCTACTACGTTGAGGCGTTGTACCATGTCGTGGATACGCCAAATTGGAACGGCGAAGGACTGTCCTTATGGCGAGACGGCGTCCATGCCGTCAACTACGAAGCCGCACAGCCGTTCGACGCGCTGCCCATTGCAGCAGATCTCGATGGCGATGGCATCCTCAATGCATTTGATGGGACGGTTGATCTCAACCAACCACCCGCAGCACCAGCAAACCCATCACCCGCAAACGAAGCGACCGAGCAGTCCCGGGCTCTTACCTTGATGTGGGAGGGAAGCGATCCTGATGGGGATGCACTCGTCTATGATGTGTACTTCGGTACCGCAGAACCGCTGACGCAAGTCGCAACCGGTCTCGACGCGACCCAATTTAATCCCCAAGATTTGCTCGCCAATACCACCTATCTGTGGCGCGTGGATGCGCGCGATCCCGCAGGTCTGCGCACCGAAAGCCCGATCTGGCGGTTCTCGACAGAAACTGTTGTGGTGAACCAACCACCGGCTATTCCTTCGACGCCTATTCCCTCGGATGGCGCATTCGACCAGCCCATTGATGTGACACTCGCATGGACCGGATCCGATCCCGATGGAGACATCCTAACCTACGACATTCGCTTTGGGCCAACAAACACACCCAACGTAGTGAGCACCAACCTCACGACGGCTATGTTCAATCCGGGCGGGCTAGCGTTTAACACGACTTATTTCTGGCAGATCATCGCAAAAGACAACCAAGGCGGATCAAATACAGGGCCGCTCTGGTCGTTTACGACGCAAGCCGAGCCGGTCAATCAACCGCCAACCGTATCGCTGCAGGTCCCAGCCGATATCGCAAGCGGTGACGTGCAAATCGAACTGAATATCTCGGATCCAGAAAATGACGCGAGCGACTTGCTGGTCTTTTTCGATGTGAACGACGGAAATGGATTTCAACCGGCGCGTTTACAGACGACCTCGGTAGGCACCTTGTTGAATAACCCCGAAAACAACGTCCCACATCTGATTCAGGGTATACCTGTTGGGGCGCACACGTTCCTTTGGGCTTCAGCAGCGGACTTCCCGAACGCATCAAGCAATCAGGTGCGTATGCAAGTGAGTTGGGTGCAGGAGGGCAGCATCCAAGAGACATGGACATCAACCTTCTTCTCGGTAGATAACACCACGCAGAATACAGATAACGACTTCGTGAACTCCATAGGCATGGCGTTTAAGCGCATCCCTGCGGGTACGTTTACGATGGGTGATGACGGTGGCGATGCCGATGAGCAACCTGCGCGCCAAGTAACGATCTCAAGCGACTTCTTCATGGGGGTATACGAAGTCACGCAAGCGGAATGGACCGCCGTGATGGGTACGAATCCAAGTGGATCCAACCAAGGGGGCACGTTCCCGGTCGAGAATGTTTCGTGGGAAGAAGTCCAGACCTTCGTTTCAGCGCTCAATCAGCGCGAAGGTACAACCCTCTACCGACTGCCGACCGAGGCAGAATGGGAATATGCTACGCGTGCTGGCTCCCAGACCGACTATTACTTTGGAGACAATGCCGATGACTTGGGCCAATATGCTTGGTACAACCTCAATGCAAGTGGGCGCACCCACGAAGTAGGGCAGAAGCTACCAAATGACTTTGGCCTCTATGACACGCACGGAAACGTGTTCGAGTGGGTTCAGGATTGGTACGACGCTGATTATTATGCGAGCGGTCCCGCTACTGATCCGCAAGGTCCGGATACAGGTACCTTCCGTTCCGTCCGAAGCGGTAGCTGGGGGAGCAACAATTTATTCGTCCGCTCATCAGATCGGAGTAACAGCCCGCCGAGCAGCCGAAGCATCTTGATTGGCTTCCGCCTCGTACGTGATGCGGAATAGTCAAGACCGCCCATGTGTTATGCCGCACGGCGTTGGGGGCGCACGGAGCTGAAGTG
>CAYYHN010000707.1:0-3014 GCA_964471245.1 uncultured Rhodothermaceae bacterium
CATCCGCCCATCCACCCATCCGCCCATCCACCCAGCTTTCTATTAAATAGAAAAAGTTTTGCCCGCATCGTAACTTCTGACCAGATATTCTATATAATAGAAACAACTCGCAAAGGTGTGCACCAAACGAGCACGTGATGCCGGGAGTAGGGTAGCTACCTGCTTGGCGGCATCCTGATCAAAACAACGCACGATGAAACTGATCTCGCGTACGGAAGAAATGTTGCTGCTGGCGGTGTGCCGGTTGCAGGACGAGGCGGTGGCCTTACAGATTCGGCAAGAAGTTGAGCGGATCTCAGGCAAGCGCTTCTCGGTGGGGGGGATCTACGTCCCGCTTGACCGACTCGTCCGAAAAGGCATGTTGCAGACGGAATCCATTGCCACGAAAGCTGACCGTATGGGACGGCCTCGGCGGCGGTTTAGCATTACCACCAAAGGGTTGGCGATGCTGAAGGAAGCACATGCGATGCAGCGTGCCATGTGGGCAGATCTGCCGGACGGGTTTATCACGAGGCTGGAACTCGGATGAACAATCCACATCGCGAACCGCCTCAGTGGCTCCAGCGGACGATTCTGCTGATCTGTGGCAATCGGTATCGGGATGCCATCATCGGGGACTTTGCTGAAGTCTTTGCGTGGATCGTCGACTCGGAAGGGCGGCGGGCTGCCGTGCGTTGGTACCTTTGGCAACTTCTGCGTTCGCTACCAGCATTCATGGTCGAGCGCTCATGGTTTGGTGCACTCATGCTTGGCAATTACACAAAAATAGCCGTACGTAATCTCGGCAAACGTAAGTTCTTCTCGGTGCTGAATATCGGTGGCCTTGCCATCGGGATGGCCATCTGCCTGCTCATCTTTCAGTATGTCGCGTTCGAGACCAGCTACGATGCCTTTCACGAGAAAGGCGACCAACTCTACCGCGTCGCGCTCGATGACATCTTGGAAGATGGCAAAATGCAGAAGAGCGCCTATACTTATTCGCAGGTAGGTCCTTCGATGCAGGAGCAGGTGCCTGGCGTTGAAGCCTACACCCGGTTCCATCCGAGCTACAGCACGGCTACGCTTATTTTGGAGCAGGCCGATGGAACGAAGGATCTCTTCCATGAAGAAAGCCTTGTCTTCGTCGATTCTACGTTCTTGTCGATGTTCAGCTTTCCTGTTGTTCGAGGGGATGCAAGCACATCATTGACGACCCCTAATGGCATGATGCTCTCTGAATCGGCTGCACGTAGGCTGTTTGGTGATGCCGATCCAATGGGACAAGTGGTGGATGTGCGCGCTTGGATGGACGGTGTCTTCACCGTCACGGGTGTCTTTGCCGACATTCCCAAGGCCTCCCACTTTAACTTTGAGTATTTGCTACCCATTGGGCCTCTCTTAGAGGGCGGCCAGTACGGGCGCGCTGATGGATGGTCATGGACCAATTTTATCACCTATGTTGAACTTACTCCAGAAGCAGATCGCGCCGCTGTTATGGCTGGGACGGAGACGATCTTGCGCAGCAACGTGCCCGCCGACTTTGAAGCCAGCCCCACGCTCAATGTCTTGCTCGATCCCGTTCCCGGCATTCATATGATGTCCGATGGTGGTAGCTTCGAGCCGGGCAACCACGCCAATCGTGTGTATTTCTTCGGCTTGATCGGCATCTTCGTGCTCGTGATCGGCTGGATCAATTACATCAACTTGGCTACCGCTCGTGCGATGGAGCGTGCGAAGGAAGTCGGTGTGCGCAAGGCCGTTGGTGCCAATCGTGGCAATGTCGTGGCACAGTTCATCTTGGAAGCCTTGCTTGTCAATGGGTTGGCCTTGGTCTTGGCGATCGGCCTAGCTGCCTTCACCTTGCCTTGGCTGAACCAACTGGCAGGCGTTGAGGTGCAAGCATCTGTATGGACGGATCCGCGTTTGTGGACGGGACTGGTTGTCATCTTCCTCGGCGGTGCCATTCTCACGAGCCTCTATCCGTCGTTTGTGCTGGCGCGGTTCCAGCCGAGTGCTGTGCTGAAAGGGCAGCGTCAGCGCGGCACAATGCAGCACGGCTTGCGGCGTGGACTTGTGGTCTTCCAGTTTGCCGCTTCCATCACCTTGCTAATCGGCACTTTTACGGTCTACTCGCAACTGGCTCACATGCGCGACGCCGATCTCGGCATGGATTTAGGCCAAATCATGATTGTTGAGCGCCCTCAAATTATCGATGACGCGGAAGTATATCGTGATGCGCGCAACACGTACTTGACGGAGTTGAATCAGTTACCCGGCGTCGAAACCGTAGCAAGCTCGTCATCCGTCCCTGGTGAAGGCTTCAACGCAGGCACCACCGCCCGTAAAGACGGTGATGATATCGCCTCTGACCAGCCAATCCGCGCCTCGTGGGTTGGGACGACGTTTGTCGATACATACGGCCTCGAGTTGGTCGCTGGTCGCTTGCTGGATAGCGAGCGCGAGGAAGACCGCCAAGGTGGCGTTATGGTCAACGAGACCTTCGTCAGAAAACTTGGCTACGCATCCAACGAAGCTGCGCTGGATCAACGCTTTCTCTTTGGCGGCAGCGACGATTCGTATGGTATCATCCGTGGGGTCATCAGTGACTTCAACTGGCTTAGCGTGAAAGAAGAACCCGGCGCTGTTGCGTTGTTGACCACACGCGGCGGAAGCTATTTCTCCATGCGTCTTTCACCTAGCGCAAACATTGAAGCCACGCGAACGGCAGCCGAGGCGGCATTCAACGAGCATTTCCCAGGCAACACGTTTTCCTACTTCTTTGCCGACAAGAACTTTGATGCGCAGTACCGCGCGGATCGTCGCTTCGGCGTGCTCTTTGGTGTTTTTGCTTCGTTTGCCTTGCTTGTTGCGTGCCTCGGTCTGGTGGGTCTTGCTGCGTACACGGTCGCTCAGCGAACGAAAGAGATCGGCGTGCGCAAAGTCCTTGGTGCCAGTTCGGTTGGCATCACGCGCTTATTGCTATCAGATTTTGTTCGGCTGCTTCTGGTTGCAATCGTTGTTGCCACACCGCTCGC
>CAYYHN010000708.1:0-3014 GCA_964471245.1 uncultured Rhodothermaceae bacterium
CACAGGAAACGAATGGTTTGTCTGGCCTGCCTATGCGCCTATCGCGTCGCTTCGTGGCATCCCAACCGATGACACGGCCTATCGTCTGCTGCTGCTTCATGAGTGGATGTTCGATTGCAAGCGACGTAACGTAGCTTTTCACGAGGACGACTTTATTGCTTGGCTTCAACAACTTCCTACGCAGAGCACGGTCGTTGTGGCTGGCGTTGCACAGGCTCGGGCCAAGCAGGCGGCAGCGTGGTGCGACATGTACGAAGCAGCCCAGTCGAACACCAATGCAGCCTTCTTCAAACCCCAGGTGCCCGTCGTATTTGGCGGATTCCAGTACTTGGAAATGGCGCTTGTGACTTCTGGAAGCCCGCTGGACGTGTCCAAAGCATTTAGACGTGTTAGCCGTCTGGATCAAGGATCGGCGCACGTTGTTACAGGAGTATGGGCTGGGATGCTCAAAGCGCTAGCAACCTATGAGGGAGACATAACCGACCTTGGGACGACATGGCTTGCACATGCAGACCTACTGACCCAACCCAACACAGCACAAAACCCCGAAGAAGCCCGCGACCTCCGTACGATGAACGATCTCTTGGGGCAGATGGTGGACTTCGCACAAACACACGCTACCGCCTCACCTGCTACCTTTGTTGAGGTGTTTGCAGCGCGCGAATATCACGCCTCCAATCGACCTTGGTCTGACAGTTCGACAGGCCTTTTGAATTTTCACCCCTTGTTGTTCTGGGCTCAGATGGTTTCGGCCATTGCGTATTGTTCAGCGAATGTCCTCGACGCCCTACGCATCTTAGCTGCCGGACCCGGTGACTCGGATACCGTTCCGTCTTTTCTAGGGAGCATGTTGGGTGCAGCTTTAGGTGCTGAGCGGCTTGCACGGCATACGATTGGTAACCAGTTGCTCGGATCGGAGTTGGTGGCCTTGGCGAATACCCTTCACGTTGCTTTTGGTATCGACATTGACACACGAGCGGGACGTTTCGCCCAAATTGCTCCAGACCAAAATTAAAACACGTAGCAAATCCCACCATTTTGTGGTTCGGAATTACGAAACCGAACGCGAAAACATCGCACTAGCAGCCAGATTGCGGTTCGTTTCTGTTTAACTCGAACCACCCTAGCTTCATGCTACGCTTTGTTACCCGTTCGCTATGCATTGCCATAGGCTTATGCACGTGCTCGTTTCTTGCCGTCGCGCAGACCGTGCAAACAATCGCTCCCCTCATCGCCCCTGATGGTCTCACTGTCGATACCGCTGGCAACCTCTATGCTACGCAGTATAAAGCACCGCCTGAGTTGGGCACCATCTTCCGTATTGACGAAGAAGGCACCGTCACTGTCCACGTCGCCGACCAACCTGGCCCTGCCGATGTCATCTTCGACAAGGCTGGCAACTTGTACGTTTCCAACTACAATTCCAACAGCATCGAGCGCATCAGGCCCGATGGTACCATCGAGCGGTTTGCTTCGCGGTTGAATGGGCCGATCGGCCTTGCCTTCGACCAAGATGAAAACCTCTATGTGCTCAATGACTTAGAACCGACCATCAAGAAAATCTCGCCGAACGGTGAGGTAAGTCATTACGCTACTATCAATGGACTCGGCTTTGGTAGTGGTCTGACGATCGATGAAGACGGAGCACTCTACGCAGCCACGTATTCGAGTGGACGCATCTACAAAGTCGCTACGGATGGCACTGTCAGCGTTTTTGCCGACACACAACGTGGTGGCCTAGGCTTTGTGCTCCACGTCAATGGCCAGTTCTTTGCCACAGGAATCCAGTCGAATCGCATCTACCGTATCACCGCCGATGGTGAGGTGAGCACCTATGCAGGTACAGGTATCGCAGGCCGAGCAGACGGGCCTGCAGCGACGGCTCAGTTTAACACGCCCAATGGCCTTGCTGCTTCGGTTACCGGCGATACGCTCTTCATCGCAGACGGTGGAGCAGGCATGCGTATGATTACGCCGCCCGTCATAACCGCACAAGAAACGCCTCACCTGCCGCCCTCAACGTTTCATCTTGGCCAGAACTACCCCAACCCTTTTAACGGCCACACCGTCATCCCTTTTACTCTCGATACACCACAAGCAGTCCAACTCGACGTATTCGACCTGCAAGGCCGTCGCCTCACTACGCTCGTCGATGCGATACGTCCTGCTGGTGAACACTACGTCCCGTTCGCTGCAACAGCGTTGCCCCCTGGCATCTACACCTATCGCCTGAGCTACGGAGATGCACACCAGTCTCGGCAGATGTTGGTGGTGGAGTAAGGCATCACAACGGCGCAGATCGACAAAGTTCACTCGATTTGCGCCGAGATTTGAGCAAGCGTGGGTTCATTTGAGGTGCTTCCAAGTGGTTGGTGTGACGAAAACACGCGTTTGCGTCATGTGAACGAAAGGCAAGCTGTTTAGCATGTGCATGTTGTGCGCGTAATTGCTAATGTTGCGCGGTATGCCTTCACCTGCTCTGACCTGCCATGCACCTCGTCTCACCCCTTCGCGTTCTGCTTCTTTGGAGTGGTCTACTCTGCCTTGTCGCCGCCTTTTCCTTTGAGGTACATGCATCAGACCCACTGCATTTCACCAATACAGGCGCACCCTCGTCGCTCGTTTCCGTGGAAACGGATCTGCGTTCCGACAAGGATGTCGACGTAGTAGCCCCATCGATGGCGCGGCGCGGAGACACCTACACGGCAACAGCAACTTTGCGCAATGTGTTGCCGACATTTGGTGGCCCCTTTCCGCTCACAAACGTGAGTCTCACCGTTACTGTTGGCAGCGGCCTTGCCCTCATTACCGTCACGTCGTCGGTTGCCGGGTGCGAAATCGTTACAGGCCAAGCGATTTGCTTCGTAGGGGATATGGCACCCGAGCAAGTCATCGAATTTATCGTCGAAGTGGCGGCGAACGAAGTGGGCGTCGCAACGGTGACTGCAGCCGTCACGGCCGATGAATTCGACCCGGATGAAGATAACAACACGGCAACGGCAACGACGCAGATT
>CAYYHN010000709.1:0-460 GCA_964471245.1 uncultured Rhodothermaceae bacterium
CAACGGCGTGGTGATCGATCCCGTCGCCGTGATGGAAGAGATTCGAACCATCGAGGCACTCGGCTACAATGTAGAGGGGCGGCTGCTTATCTCGCACAATGCGCACCTGATCATGCCGTACCACAAGGCGCTCGACCAAGCCCGCGAGCGCTCGCGCAGCAAAGGCGCAATTGGCACCACGGGCCGCGGCATTGGCCCGGCGTACATGGACAAGTTCGCCCGTAGCGGCATCCGCGTCGTCGACCTGCTGGACCGCGACGTGCTGCGTGCCAAGCTGAAGCGCGCCCTCGACGAGAAAAACGACCTGCTTCGCCACATCTACAAGGCCGAGGAACTGGACGTCGAAGCCATCATCGAGGAGTACGTCGAGTTCGACAAGCTGATTGACCCGTACGTGACCGACACAACGCAGTACCTGTGCCGTGCGCTCGGCGAAGGCAAGCACATCCTCGCGGAAGGC
>CAYYHN010000709.1:476-3006 GCA_964471245.1 uncultured Rhodothermaceae bacterium
CGCTGCTCGACGTTGACTTCGGCACCTACCCCTACGTCACGTCCAGCCACCCGACCATCGGCGGCTGCTGCACCGGCCTCGGCGTCCCGCCGACGTCCATCCAGCGCAGCATTGGCATCGTGAAGGCCTACTGCACCCGCGTTGGCAACGGCCCCTTCCCGACGGAACTGGAAGACGAAACCGGTGAGCGCCTACGCCGCATCGGGCATGAGTTCGGCGCGACGACGGGCCGCCCGCGCCGCTGTGGCTGGCTCGATCTCGTCGCCCTTCGCTATACGTCCATGGTGAACGGCTTCACGGACTACGCCATCACCAAGCTCGACGTGCTCTCCGGCCTCGACGAAATCAAGGTCTGCACGGCCTACCGCTACCCAGACGGCAAAGTCTCGGAGCGCTTCCCGAGCGAAGGCCACACGTTGGCCCGCGTCGAGCCAATCTACGAGACGCTACCAGGCTGGCAGGAAGACATCGTCGGCATCAACCGCTTCGAAGACCTACCCCAGACGGCACAAGAGTACCTCCAGTTCATCGCCAACCGCAGCGGCGTCGACATCAGCATGACCTCCACCGGACCAAAGCGCTCGCAGACGATGTATGCGGAGAGTGACCGCGTTGCAGTAGCCTGAGAAAGGGAGAGTGGGGGAAAGAGAGTTCAAGATGTGATCGAAGAATAGATACGGAGAGGCAAACAGGTGAAGCATCATCTTGCCCTTCAATCCAATCTGGAGCTTGAGACGTTCTGTAAGGTATTCAGCAGCCTAAACGACTTACCCCCGTTCAGATTTGACTTTGAGAATGAGACGGAATGGGGTGAAGTTGAACTAAACGGAATCTGGTACAACGTGTCTCGCCCCTATGAAGCAGGTACATTGCATGCATGGGACGCTACAGTTCCTTCAGATTGCAATTTTGGAATCACGCTGGGCACTCAGAAAAAACTTTCGTTCTCAGAGGTCTTCAAAAATGAGTTTGCTGCTCTAACTTCACGTATTGCACAAAAGCTGGCTGTTAAACTCAATACAACGGTTTATCATCATCGCACATGGCTTAATCCTGATCAAAGCATTGACCCCAAACATGTATATCATCCCTCTAGAGTTGGATGATGGCTCATTGATTCGTTCGATCTTTTAGTTGCTCCCAGTCGCTCTTTCCCCCACACTCCCTTTCTCGTCCACGCAATCTCAGTTGTGTATGAAGTAATTGGTACGATTCGTTACTAGCTTGCTGGCGATACCTGATGCGCTTTGCGTTCAGGCGTCTGCTAAGTGCTAAGATCCAAGTACCAAGTACCTCTTACCATGCGCGCGTACCGTTGGTCGATTAACCTGAAGCTGGGCCTCGTCGTGTTTGCGATGGTGATTGTAGGCACCTCGCTGTTCTACACGAACCGCATCGCGAACCAACTGCTGGCCCGCGAGAACGCCAACATCAACTTGTGGGCGAAGGCGCTGGAGGAGCTACCCAAGAGCCAGATCCCGCCGCAGAATCCGTACCGTGCCGACCTCGATGCGCTGCGTGGCTGGCTCGAAGCGCAAGCCGCCAATCCGCTTGCCCGAACCACCACCGACCTCCCTGCCGATCCGGCGCGGCTGCTTCAGGCGTTGCAGTGGACCGAAGGCACGGCGATGACACCCGAAGTCCCACTCACCACGCAGGCGATCCTCTTCGAGGACTTCCTCGTCATCCCCGCCATCGTCATCGACTCCTCGGCGGGCGGGACGCTGATAAGTTCCAGCAACCTTTCGACGCCCGACCCTGTCGCTACGGCCGCCGACTCGCTGCGCTTGCGGCAATTGGCGTTGGAATGGGGCGAAGAGTACCCGCCGATTCCGATTGAGTTGGACTACGGCGACCTCTCGTTGGAGCAGTACGTTTTCTACGACGCCTCGCAACTCGTCAAAGAGCTGCGGTGGTATCCGTACATCCAATTGCTCTTTGTGGGGCTGCTGATTGGTGTCGGCTACATCGGCTTTTCGTACGTGCGGCGCAGCGAGCAACGTAGCCTGTGGGTTGGGATGGCGAAGGAGGCGGCGCACCAACTGGGCACACCGATTTCGAGCTTGCTGGGGTGGCACGAACTGCTGCAACTCCCCGAACTGCCCAAAGCACAACACGGCGAAGCGCTCGACGAGATCGAGAAGGACATCCAGCGGTTGCAACGCGTCGCCAACCGCTTTTCAGATATCGGCTCGTTGCCCAAGTTGAAAGCGCAGCCGCTCGGGCCAATCATCGAGAACACCGTCGACTACATCCGGCGGCGCGTGCCACAGCACGGCAAGCGTGTCGCGCTCACGGCGGAGATTGGGGACGACCTGAATGCGAAGCTTAACCCCGAGTTGTTCGAGTGGGTCATCGAGAACCTGCTGAAGAATGCGCTCGACGCCATCGAGTCGAAGGAAGGCCGCATTGAGCTGACGGCCAAGGAAGCAGGCGATTGCATTCACATCCACGTGCAGGACACGGGCAAGGGCATCGACCGGCGGAACTGGAACAACGTCTTCCGGCCGGGCTACAGCACCAAGAAACG
>CAYYHN010000710.1:0-3005 GCA_964471245.1 uncultured Rhodothermaceae bacterium
ATCTGCTAAAAATCTCCCTATGAACCTCCTCGTCTACGTATGTGATCTTATCAAGCCTAATTCCACCTTCCCTAATATTCTTTGATGTGATATAGAGATACCTTCCTGCCCCCCCCTCATTAAATTGAATTTTGGGGGAGTGATGAGTGCCATCTGTGATCGCTGTACATACCTCTTCGAACACAGTCCATTGCCAAGCATTAGGAACAGGTAACTCCTTCTCATTCATGCCGCCACCACGTTATTCAACTCACTAAGAATTGTTTTCAACTTCTCTGGCCCAAACACACGCAGCACCTTGACCCGACCACCCCTCTCATGGAATGGCGCATAGCGGAAGTCGTCCATCTGCACATTGAGGCTGGTTGCCATGTGCTGCTTGATGAGGTCCAACCACTCGTGCTGCTCAGGCGTGAAGGTACGGCCTAGCGCCTCCTGTTGCCCCAGCCACTCGGCGAAGCGATCTTCAACGACATTTCGGAATGGCTTCAGCACCTCATCTTCCCCAATGGCGTGACGCACAAGAGTGATGATATCCGTCAAGAGTCGCTGTTCACCTGCACCGCGCACCTTATCCTGTTCCAGCTTCGCATAAGCATCCCAGAGGCGTTCAGGCGTGAGTTGGTACGGCGGACGCTGGATGGCCTCGGCGAGTTCACGCACCTGTTTGAGTGTCAGGTGGCGCTGTCCGTAAGGCTGGCTGTAGAACAGATGCAGGGCGGTAATCTCGTCGCGGTGCTTTTCGAGGAAGTCGCGGAAGGACTGCACCGTCTTCGCCGCGTGATCAGAGGCCACGGGACCCGCTTCCAGCACTTCGTCCACGCTCACCTCATCAATGGTGATCTCATTGCGCTGCTTCACCTCCAACAGGGTCTCCCGAAAGCTCGGATCATCGAAGACTGCGCAGGCCGCATCTACTAGCGCTTCAGCCGCTTCTTTGCGCTGGTCAGCCGAGGGCGAAGCCGTGTCGAACATCGCTTGGGCCGTCTCCTCTTTCGTATCGGGGTCGATGGCATCCAGCATGCCATGCACGATCTGAGGGATCGTCTTACCACTAGCGGCCTCCTTCAACGTGGCGCGGTCATCAGCGCTGAGGGTACGGGCAAAGCGTGCTAGACGTCCCGCAAGCGAGGAAAGCGTATCCTCGTCGCGTATGCCCAACGCCACGCCCTGCAACAGCTTCTTGAATGAGACGGTGCGTTTGCGCTCCAGCGGCTTGGTATCCGTCTTGTCCTGCTCCGTCACCCCCACGGCGTCCACAATGATGAACTGCGTCTTCAGCTTGGCATCAGGCGTCACGGCCTTCAAGTCGGTCGGATCGATCACCCGTGTCCCGCGCCCCTTCATCTGGTCGAAGTAGACACTGGACTTCACATCGCGCATGAAGAGCAGGCATTCCAGCGGCTTGATGTCAGTCCCCGTCGCCACCATGTCCACCGAGACCGCAATACGTGGGTTGTAGGCATTGCGGAAGTCTTTGATGACCGTCTCGGGGTCTTTCACGTTGTACGTGATCTTCTTGCAGAAGTCGTTGCCTTTGGCAAACTCCTCGCGCACGATGTGCAGGATCTCCTCGGCATGGTTGTCGTCCTTCGCAAAGATCAGCGTCTTGGGGACCGTCTCACGCCCTGGAAAGATCTCTGTGAACAGCCTGTCGCGGAACGTTCGGATGATGGTGCGGATCTGGCTGGTGGAAGTCACAGAGCGATCTAGCTGCTTGCGCTGGTACTCCAAGTCCTCGTCGAGTGCTTCAATGCGCTTCTTGCGCGTCTGCTTGTCCCGCCGAATAACTTCATAGCCTGCCTTCACCGTACTGCCCTGCTCCGAGATGCGCGTCTTAATGCGGTACACCTCGAACGGCACATTGACGCCATCGGCCACGGCGCGGTCGTGCGCATACTCCATCACGAGGTTCTGGTGGAAGAAGCCGAAGGTCTGCTTGGATGGCGTAGCCGTCAGCCCAATCAGAAACGCATCGAAGTATTCCAGCACTTGCCGCCACAGGTTGTAGATCGAACGGTGGCACTCGTCAACCACGATGAAGTCGAACGTCTCAATAGGGATGGCAGGCGTATACGTTACGTCTACGGGCCTCCCATCTACGCTCTGCTCGAACCCCGAGGCTTCTTCGACCGTCTCGTCCAGTTCGCTCCCGCGCAGCATCGAATAGACCCGCTGGATGGTCGAGATGCAAACCTTGCTCACAGGGTCGATGGTGTTCGACGTGAGCCGCTGCACGTTGTACAGTTCGGTGAACTTGCGCCCATCATCAGGCGTCTCGTACTGCTGAAACTCCTTCTCCGTCTGCCTCCCCAAGTTGCTGCGATCCACTAGGAAGAGCACCCGCCGCGCCCCAGCATGCTTGATGAGCCTATATATAAAGGTGACGGCCGTGTACGTCTTGCCACTACCCGTCGCCATCTGAATGAGCGCCCGTGGCCTGTTATCAGCCAGCGAACGCTCCAGCTTCGTCACGGCCTCGACCTGACAGGCCCGAAGCGGCTCGGTATGCAACTGATGCGATTGGCGCATCCGTGCCCGTAGCGTGGCTTCTTCACGCGCCCATGCCAGCAACGTCTTCGGCTTATGGAAGCTAAACACCCGCCGCGACCGTGCATCGGGATCACGTATGTCCCGAAAAAGCGTCTCGACGCCCGTGGACTCGTAAGCAAATGGCAGCGGTAGCTCCACATGCGGAATGTTAGCAGGCAGTCCCGCCAGATACTTCGCCGATTGCTCAGCTACGCCACCTAACGTCGTGCCTTCCGCTTTCGCCTCAATTGCACCTACGGCTTTCCGCTTTACAAACAGCAGGTAGTCGGCATAGCCTGTCTTCAGTGGAAACTCCCGTACCGCAATGCCCACACCTGCACTCAGATTGAGCTTTTTGTAGTCCTGCACGACCCAACCTGCTGCTTCAAGCTGCTGATCGATCTGTTGCCGTGCTAACTGCTCAGGGTCCATGACGTTGGGAAGCAAGGAGATAGGGCCTAGATGTTATGACT
>CAYYHN010000711.1:0-3001 GCA_964471245.1 uncultured Rhodothermaceae bacterium
CTTCATTGGGATGACGGACGGCCTCGCCCAACGCGCACGGCGGCGGCTGGTGTACCAAGCCATGACGACCGCCTTTGTGGTGGCCGTCCTCATCCTATTTGCCGGACAACTCATTTTCCAGACACTCGGCATCACGGTGAACGACCTCCGCGTAGGCGGCGGACTCATTTTGCTGGTGCTCAGCATCAACGACCTCATCTTTGGCGACTACCGCCAGCGAAAACCGAGCAACGGCCATCATGCGTCTGAAAACGACACCTTTGACGAGAATGACCCCGATCATCCAGATCACCACGACCTCAGCATCGGCATCGTGCCCATCGGTATTCCTCTGACGATTGGCCCCGCAGCCATCACCGTCGTGATGGTGTCGCAGCAAAGCTTCGGATACCTTCCTACGCTGCTTGCGTTGGTCGCGAACCTCGCCATTGTGATGGCTGCATTCCTGTTTGGACCCGCCTTGCTCGCCAAGCTTGGAAAGAACACGTCCAAGGCCATCGCCAAGGTTGCCAGCCTGTTCCTCGCTGCCATCGCCGTGGCAATGATCCGCGTGGGTGTCGCAGCAATGATCGCCGCAGGGTAAGGACACATCATACTCAGAAAGGTTGCTGAGATTGGGTTTGAATCGAGGAGACGAGGAGACGAGGAGACGAGGAGACGATGAAACGAAGATCCTGACAAACCTGATCCTCGTCGACTCCTTGTCTCCTTGTCTCTTTGCCTCATCGATTCTTCGCCTGGGCCTCAAGGATTGAACTAGGATTGCATGTGGGAACCTTACATGATGGCGAGCTTATACTTGTGTTCGCAACTACACCGCGCTACGCTGGTAGCGTCCAGAAGAAATTACGATTCCAAGATACCATGGCGATTAAAACCGTTGATGTAGACCGGCTGGCCCGACAGACCGGCAACCTGTTCGAGACCGTTGCCATCATGTCGAAGCGCTCGCGTCAGATCTCGGCCACGACCAAGGCGGAACTCGACAACAAGCTGGCGTACTTCGAAGGATTCGAGCCGGAAATGGAAGATCCGCGTTTCCAAGAAGAGCAGGCACGCATCTCGCTCGAATACGAACTGCGCCCCGAGCCAACCGAACTCGCCATCGACGAAATGCTGAGCGGCGAAATCTACCATCGCGATCCCTCGTCGGAGCCCGAATTCTAGTAGCAGGCTGTTTGCTACACCAACGCCTTCCTACCATCTGTAGGAAGGCGTTTTTTTGTGACGACTAGCGCGGTGGCGCCACGGAGGCTCGCACGATCAACTCGGTCGGAATGATCTGTGTCAACGGCACGGCTGGTGGCTCCAACAAAAGCGTGGCAGCAGCACGACCTTTGGCTTCTGGGTGCTGCCGCATGGTCGTCAGGGGCGGCTGAGACCGTGCAGCCCTTGGGATGTCATCGAAGCCGACGATGGAGACATCCTCTGGCACGCGTAGGCCAAGGGCTTTGGCCCCTTCGAGCGCACCGAGCGCAAGACGGTCACTCATCGCTAGCAATGCGGTGGGCGGCGTGGGTGCAGCCAGCAGTTCCATCGCAGTGGTGCGACCGAAGTGCTCACGGTTGGGTTGGCTGATGAAAGGCACGGTGTCAGGGTTTAGCCCGGCAGCCTGTAAGGCGGCGGCAAAGCCTAGCCAACGCCGCCGCGTAGTGATATGTGGGATGTGGTGGCGCTGCTCAGGTGCAATGGATCGCGCGGCAGGTGCGTTATCGAGGTCTGTTTCCATCGCTATCACGGCCACCCGCCGATGCCCCTGTTTGAGCACGTGCGCAGCGATGGTCTCAGCAGCACCTGCATCGTCGAGGTCGACGACGGAAAAGCCGGGGAGCGGCTCTTGTTCAACCATCACTAATGGCTTCCCCCGCGTACGCAGCGCGTTGAGCAACCGGGCATCCTCCATCAGCGCATACACCAGAAACCCATCGACAGCAGCTTGGCGCAGTATCGTTTCCGTCTCGCTGCGGGAGCGGCGTGGAAGCAGCAGCATGCTCACTTGGTTCGCTTCGCACACCTCCGAGACTCCGCGTAGGAAGGCAATGGCAATAGGATCATCGAAGGCGTAGGGCAGCGTCTCGCCAAACAGGACGCCGACGGTGCCTGTACGCCCGGTCCGGAGCATCCGTGCCATCGGGTTTGGTCCTGCGTAACCTAATTCGGTGGCTTTCTGCAAGACGCGCTCTCGCAATGCTGGCGAGAGTTGATCGGGGCGGTTGAACGCGTTGGAGACGGTCGTGCGCGAGACGCCCAATGCCTCGGCTAAGTCCTTAAGGGTAAGTGAAGTTCCTTCGCGTTGCATGGATTCAAGATAGACGATCTATGCCGCATTCCAAACTTTACTTGATCGATTCAGAACATCCACAGAGCTTGTGACGTTTAGCAATCTGAATGCATTCAGAAAACGAGTTAGGAATCATGAACTGGATCACCGTATTGGGCTTGCTGGCGGGTTTTATGACGACACTTGCCTTGCTTCCACAAGTCATTAAGACGTGGCGCACACGCTCGGCGGCCGACCTCTCGCTAGGCACTTTTAGCCTGATGACAACAGGCGTGTTGCTATGGCTCATCTATGGCATTATTTTACGCGATATCCCCTTGATTGCGGCCAATGCTGTCACACTATTCCTCGCCGCAAGCCTGCTACTCATGACGTGGCATGGCCACCGCACAACGAAACCACATAGAGCAAACCCATGAATCAACCGCGAACGTTTACCTGCGACGCTGTCCTATTCGATCTCGACGGCGTCCTTATCGACTCGGCGGCAGTCGTCGAGCGGCATTGGCGACAGTGGGCCATGGGGCATGGCCTCGACCCCGAAGTGGTGCTTGCTGTGTCGCATGGTCGCCCAACCATCGAGACGATCCAAGAGGTGGCCCCGCACCTCGATGCCGTTGCAGAAGGGCGAGCGTGTGAAGCTGTGGGCGGTGCTGATACCGATGGACTGATCGTCGTGGCAGGCGCACGGGCGCTGGTCGAAGCGATGCCTAGAGACCG
>CAYYHN010000712.1:0-3000 GCA_964471245.1 uncultured Rhodothermaceae bacterium
CGTCAAGCTGACGGACTTAGGCCTCGCCTCAGTCGCCGATGCAGACGACGGTGAACTGCGCGGAACGCTCGGCTACCTCGCGCCCGAGAGCGTCAGCGGTGCGCCACCTTCCGCAGCCTCCGACCTGTTCGCGCTCGGTGCCATCCTCTACGAAATGCTGCGCGGTCGCCCAGCGTTTCCCGCGACCGACACCTCCACCGCCCTCGACGCAGCCCTTCACCACGACCCGCTCCCCTACCTCGACGCGCTTGCCCTGCCCGACGCTGTCCGTGCACTCGTCGCCAAGCTCCTCGCCAAAGACCCAACGAATCGTTACGCCACCGCTGCCATGTTGCTGGCCGACCTCGATGCCATGCGCGATGTGCGAATTGGCTCAGAGGCGCTAGCGGCCTTTTTGCGTGATGGAACGGTGTTGAGTGAGCCGGAGAAAGGGGGAGAGGGAGAAAGGGAGTCTGGGCGTGCGGGAGTATGGGAGCATGAGGGAAATGGAGATAGGGAAAGCAGTGATGACATGATAGCTGCACCTGCGGTGGCTCCAGTGGCAGGGAGGTGGCGCTGGGCTGTCGGCGGAATTGTGGCGATGTTGGCGTTGGTGCTAACCAGCGTAGTAGGTTGGCCAGCAGACACCCCCGCTGCGCGTGATGCAAAGGCCACAGCGGATACGATGCGACAAGAGGTTCTTGCCGTTGACGATGTGACGGCTTCACCCTCGGATACGATAGCTGCACCGACGGTGGTTGTACTTGATGCGCCCGATGAAGCAGACGCGGGACGCAGTGGACTGACGGAAGACACGGCCTTGCCGCCTCCATCTCAGCTGGACAACACGGAGACGCCCTCAGGAGCCGACACAACACAAGCGATCACGCCGCCTGAGATCGCCGAACCAGAACCGTTCGGCACCGTGCAGTTTAGCGTGGCCCCGTGGGCCGAGGTGTGGGTCGGTGAGGAACGCATCGGGACGACGCCGCCCGAACTTGCGCCACTCACATTGCCTGCGGGAGCTCATACCATTCGCTTCCGCAATCCTGACTTTCCTGAGCGCACCACCACGCTCTACCTTGCCGCTGGCGAGACGTTGGTGCACAGTGTCTCACTTTGGGCCGAGGTCGCCTTGTTGAATGTGGAGGTCGTTCCTTGGGCCGATGTGCTACTCGACGGCACGTTGCGCGACACAACGCCGCTCGAACGTCCGCTCATCCTTTTCCCCGGTCGCCACGCGCTCACGCTGCGTCATCCGCAGTTCGGCGCATTCGATACCACCCTCACAGTAGCCGCCGGCGATACACTCCAATTGCAAAAGAATCTTGCTCTGTAAAATGCATACACAACATCCCATATGCTTCCATCAACCACTGTGGTACAGCCCTTGCCTGTATGCTGCCGTAGATGTTGTGCTGCATGTACAAGCCGTCCGTGTATGCCCAAAATCCATGCTAAACAAGCAAACGCCAAGCCACTCCGCCGTGCAAACCCTGCACACGGCGTGCTAATGCTGCACACGTGAACCTTCGCCGCTACCATATCGCCCCTCTTATTGCGCTGCTTCTCAGTGTGTGTGCGATGTCGGCGCATGGACAGGTGTGGCAGACGCGGATGGCGTTGCCAACACCACGTGCTGGTGTGGGTGCGGGCGTACTGGACGGGCAGATCTATGTCGTCGGGGGGGATGATGCCTTGGGTGCCGTGCGCGATGTGGTGGAGCGCTACGACCCGAGCAACAACACGTGGGAAACGATTCCGCCCCTCAACACAGCCCGCACCGATGCCGCCGTGACCGTCTGGGAAGGCAGGCTATATGCCATCGGCGGTCGTGGCGCGAATGGGGTGCCACTCGCCAGTGTCGAGCAATACGATCCGGTTACCAATCGGTGGACGCAGTTTACGGCTTTGCCCGGTGCGCGGGCAGGCTTGGCGGCTTCTGTCGCTGAAGGCAGCCTCTATGTCGTGGGCGGCTCCGATGTAAACGGTTTTCTGCTCGACAACCTACTGACATTCAATCCAAGCAGTGGCAATTGGGAAGCTGTTGCCAACAGTCAGCTGATGCCGCCGCGAGCGGCCCTTGCTGCAGGCAGTCTAGGCGATCAACTCTACACCATTGGTGGCTTCTCACTGTTTGGTCCCTCCAACAGCGTTGAGGTACACACCTCGAATGCAAACACAACGGCCGGGCCAAGCCTGCCGAGTGCACGCGGCAGCTTAGCAGCGGTAGATACGGGCACCCGCCTCTTTGTGCTGGGCGGGCGTGATGTCAGCAACCAAGTCGTTGGCACCGTAGAGCAACTCGTTGGCAATGCATGGACCAACGTCGCCGCGCTGAACACGCCGCGTGCGCGATTCGCCGCCGCTTTTGTAGACGGCACCCTCTTCGCCTTGGGCGGCGTCGATGCCTTTGGCCAAGTCACGAGCAACGTCGAAGCGCTGGCGATTGGGGCAGATCCGATTGAAGCTGTTGATGACCGCGTCGAAGCGACGGAAGATACGGCGACCTCCTTCAATGTCGTTGCCAACGATATCGGCATTGACCTGCGGATCGTGCGTTTTTCGCAACCAAACAATGGTACGCTCATCCAGTTGGATGCAGCCCAGTTCTCGTATGATCCGTTCGCCAACTTTACGGGCGAAGACAGCTTCACCTACACCGTCACCAATGCCAGCGGGACCGAAGTCGAAGCCACGGTTCGTATCACCGTCGCTCCCGTCAACGATGCCCCTACGTTCGAGAGCACACCGCTGCTGGATGCCGAGGTCGGCGCGATCTACAGCTACACGGTGCTCGTCAGCGATGTGGATGGCGATGCGCTCTCATTTACCACGCCGACGTTGCCTACATGGCTAACCGCCACACCACAGGGTGCGACAAGCCTCTTGCTGAGCGGGACACCCCAGAACAGCGAACTCGGACAGCATGATGTAGTGGTTCGCGCCACGGATGGCGTCGAGACCATCGAGCAACGCTTCACCGTGCTGGTACGCCCTGCCCCGCTAGCTGCCCCTGTG
>CAYYHN010000713.1:0-2990 GCA_964471245.1 uncultured Rhodothermaceae bacterium
ATGACGGCGAACAATCTGCATGGCGCTGCGATTGTCGGCACGTCGCGCGGTGGACTGCATCGCCAGCAGCAGGTTGGACTATATCGGCAGCGCCCCAATGATGGAGGCAGTCTCAGTAACAACTTGATCCTGTCAGTCCTTGAAGACAGTAAAGGCACATTGTGGATTGGCACGGATGGAAGCGGACTCAACCGACTGGAGGCTGGCAGCACGGACTTTCAGCACTACAGACACGACCCTAACGACACCAATAGCCTCAACCACGACCGCGTGATGGGGCTAGCAGAAGGGCCCAACGGCGCACTGTGGATTGGGACGGGCAGCGGCTTGGGGCGGATGGATATGGCGACAGGGCGCGTCACCCGATTTCGCCAAGACCGAAACGACCTCACAACGATCAGCGATGATCGCATCTTCTTGGTGCAGCCTGCCCGCCACGACGCGAATATGCTTTGGGTGGGTACATGGAACGGTCTGAATCGCTTAGACGCTACCACTGGGCGCGCAACACGCTTCCCAGCACGCCGCGACAACCCCGATGGACTCAGCAGCAACCGGATCATCGCGCTCCACGAAGCCGCCGACAGCACGCTCTGGCTCGGCACGTTCGGCGGCGGCCTCAACCGCTTCGACCCGGCACGCGGCACTGCCGTCGTCTACCGCCACGACCCCGCCAACACGAACAGCTTGTGCCACAACGTCGTCCCGGCCATCCACGCCGCCGCCGACGGCACGCTCTGGCTTGCGACAGCCGGTGGCATCTGCCACTTCAATCCGGCTACAGAAACCTTCCAGCGCTACACCCAGCGCGACGGCTTGCCCAACAACACCGTCTATGGCCTCCTTGCTGACGACGACGGGACCTTGTGGGCTAGCACCAATAGCGGCCTTGCCCACCTCAATACGACCACCGGTGCCATTACGACGTTTGGCGTGCAAGATGGGCTACAAGGCAATGAGTTCAACCAAGGCGCTTTCCATCGCGGCCCAAGCGGCACCCTTTACTTTGGCGGCCTCGATGGACTCAGCTACTTCACGCCGGAAGATCTCGCACCAGCGCCAGCACCGCCCCGCCTGACTCATATGCGCATCGGGAGCGACGAGCGTAGTTACGACGGCATACTTTCAGCAACGAACCCCGTTACGCTCTACCGAGAAACCGCCTTCACCGCCGATTTTGCTGCCTTGGGCTTCGGCAATACCGCGCACCACCGCTTCGCCTACCGCCTCGATGGCGTCGATGATGACTGGCACGCGCGCACGGCGGACCGGCGCTACGCCTCGTACACCAACCTGCCGGGTGGCACCTACACGCTGCGCGTCCGGGCAGGCACACCGACGGCGTGGCATCCCGATGAAGCCACACTGACGCTGACGGTCGTGCCACCGATCGGGCAGACGACATGGTTTCGGCTATTGCTTGGCCTCGGTGCCTTTGGCTTAGTCGGCGGAATTGCGTGGGGCGCACACCAACGGCGCATCCGGCTCGTGGAAAAGCAGCGCGACGAGCAAGCCGAGATCCAACGGCAACTGGATGCGGGCCGCGAAGCCGAACGCCTGTGGCTCGCCCAAGAACTCCATGATAGCGCGGTGCAAGACCTGTACGGCGTCCAGTTCCAACTCGGTAGCCTTGGCCACGCCCTCGACGATACCGACCGCGCGGCACTCACCGAAGAGCAATCGACCGTCGAACGCGTCATCGCTGGGCTCCGGCAAATCTGCGGCGAGTTGCGTCCGCCAGCACTTGCGCCTTTTGGCCTTGCGCGCGCCGTGCGTTCGCATGCCGAGCGGTTCGAAGAAACCAACGCCCCGCTCCGCGTTGAACTCGACCTGATGCCCGACGAGCAGCGGCTACCTGACCCGATGCGCCTGAGCCTGTTTCGCATCTACCAAGAAGCGATGAGCAATATCCTCAAGCACGCCCAAGCACAGGTTGTGACGATCACACTCCGGCTCAGCAGCACGCACCTAACCCTCATCATTGCCGACGACGGACGCGGATTTAAGCTGCCTGCGCAATGGCTCGACCTCGGCCGCAAGGAACACTATGGGCTGCTGGGCATGTCGGAGCGTACCGAAGCGCTGGACGGCTCCTTCACCGTCACCTCGTCGCCGGGCCAAGGTACACGGCTGCGCATCATCGTCCCCTTGCCTACCATCACCGAACAACCCACAGCATTGGCGTGAGCACATCGCTTGTTCCTATCCGCATTGTCTTAGCAGACGACCACCCGGTTGTCCGGCGGGGTATCCGTTCTATGCTGGAACGCGCCCCTGATATGAAGGTCGTCGGGGAAGCAGATGACGGCCCGATGGCACTTCGCATCGTAGCGCAGTTGCAGCCTGATGTCCTCTTGCTCGACATGGAAATGCCCGGCATGCCTGGCCTCGAAGTGGCCCGCCAACTCGCTGCCGAAGACCACCCCGTCCGCGTGCTCGCCCTCAGCGCCTACGACGATGAGCAGTACATCTTTGGCCTGCTCGACATCGGCGCATCTGGGTATCTCACCAAAGACGAAGCACCTACTACCATCCTCGACGCCGTACGCGGCGTCGCCAAAGGCGAAGACGGTTGGATCAGCCGCCGTGTGGCCGAGAAGCTTGTACGCCGCCGCAGCCGCCGCGCCACCCCAGCCGACGACCTCAGTGAACGTGAACGCGAAGTCCTCCGCGAACTCGGCCTAGGCAAAAACAACCGAGAGATCGCCGACGCCCTATTCATTGCTGAGGGCACCGTCAAGAACCACGTGACGCACATCTACGAGAAACTCGGCCTCCGCACCCGCGCCGAAGCCGTGGCTTGGGCTTGGCAACATGGCGTGGTTCGGGATGGGTGAGGTCTCGACACCTTAAGCAATCTCCGGCGTGTCCAGCTCAGCCAGCGACGCTTCGATCTCAGACGAAGTCAGTTCGTGGATTTGGAGCTTGTTGCCGAAGTAGTCTTGGTACGCCGAGAGGTCGAAGTGGCCATGGCCACACATGTTGAACAG
>CAYYHN010000714.1:0-2989 GCA_964471245.1 uncultured Rhodothermaceae bacterium
CAGGCGGCGGAACGGGCATGGACCCTGAATTGGTCTCTTTGAGCATTGTGGAGGCGTGATGGAAGCCCTGAACGAAAGCATTGAATATGGATAGGCTTGTAGCCTTTTGGGAGGCTCACGGCGCTTTCTGGGCAGCAGCGCTCGGCGCGGCGTTTGTTCGCGTGTGGCTGTCAGAAGAACTTGGCTGGCGTGCAATCATTGGCACATACATTGCGGCTGTATTTGCGGCCTGGGTGGCGGCAGAGCCGTTCATGCGCTGGTCCGGTCTTGATGAAGACTACCTCGTTCCGGTTGTCGCGTTCTGTGCGCTCATTGGCGAGAACATCATGCGTTTCATTGTCCGCGCTTCCAACGATCAGGACTTCCTCAAAAGCATAATCAACCGCCGATTTGGAGGCGACAAATGATCCGCACCTTGGTTGAAGAGCGCCCTAAGATTTCGGAACGGTGGTGGGCGCTGATCCTACTTGGTTTGCTGGCTTACATCCTGCTCCCGACGTTCTTGAATGAGCGGCTAGAGGTGGTGGCCCTTCGATATGCTGACGGCAGGTTCATTCAACTTGTTATTCCAGAGCGCAGCGACATGCTTCGCGGCAAATGGACGGCCAGCATTGCAGACGTAGAGACGGGCGAGATTGTCTGCGCAGGCGATGTCGAGGCCAAATACACACAACGCGATTTTCCCGTCATCATGACCCCCGACGTTTGGACGGACGCCGATTGCTCGCGGCTAGTTGTCGGGCGTGAATATGTCGGCTCGGCAAGTTGGAAGTCAGAGGACGGCCTGATTTCGTTTGCGCAGGTTCAGTTTGTGCATGAGGAGCCGAGTGAATGAACGCACCGATATCGCATTTTCACTTCGGCGCTCGGTCCCGCCGGGAAATGGCACAGATGCATCCCGACCTTGTGCGCGTCAACGAAATGGCCCTGTCAATCAGCCCGGTGGATTGGGGTGTGTTCGATGGCTTCCGCACGGCAGCAGACCAGAACGAGCTATACCGGCGCAAAGCGAGCCAGCTAGACGGTTACAAGCGCAAGAGCAAGCACCAGCTACAGCCTGACGGGTATGTCCACGCAACCGACAATGTGCCGTGGATCAACGGCAAGTGGCAGTGGGACTGGGAAGCAATCTACGAGATTGCCGACGCCATGGTTTTTGCGGCACGCTCGCTCGATGTGACGTTGCGGTGGGGTGGGTGCTGGCAGGTTGTTAACGACCTGACGGGATCCCCTGAGAATTGGGTGGCCGAATACGTTAAGCGCCGTCGCGAGCAGGGCAGACGCGCATTCAATGACGGGCCACACTGGGAAATAGTGAGGTCGGTCGCATGATCTTTGACCTGATCGTTCTCTACGCCCTCGGCTCGTGCGTGTTATTCATGCTGTCCCTGTTCCTCACCAACGCCTTTTACGGCGAGAGAACAGGCCTACAGATTTGGGCGCTTGGCACCTTCGTTTCGGCCCTTGTGGGCTTTGTGGGTAGCGTCTGGAGGCTGTTCGTATGATCGCCCGTATCCTAACCGGCCTTGTAGGTGCAGCGGGCCTTGTGGGCCTTGTTGTGTGGGGCGTTGGCGCAATCCGCGAGGATGCTCGCAACGACCTACTGCGCGAACTCATGCTCAAGCAAATTGAGGCTGATGCCGAAGCGGTTGGGGAGCGGGAAGCCCTCAAAGAGGAAATTGAAAATGCAACCGATCAAGAGCTTACTGATCGTGCTTGTCGTCTCGGGCTGTTCACAGATGGATGCCCAACCGACGCCCAAGCCGATACCGAACTACTGCCTTCTGACTGAGGACGTGAGGTTCACTCAGGAGCAGTGGAATGCGCTGTTGGAGTTCGCTCCGCATATCGCGCGTTACCTACTTGAGCAGCGGGAAACGCGGCTCGCCAACAACTGCACAGGAGAACCAACATGAAACTCAACGTACTGCGCGTCGATCCAGCGGCCATTCTGTTCCTTATCATGCTCGGCCTTGGCCTTGGCACACCCGGCGAAGGCTCCAAGCCCGAAGCTACCATTGAGCAGGGCGAATGATACGCTTGCTCTTGGCGCTGGTCTTTCTGGCCAGTGCTGCCTCTGCCGAAACCGTGGTGCAGGCGGGCACAAGGCCCGGTGAGACGATCACGCTGCGGCTGGCTGAGGGCTCACAGCACCTCTACGAACTGGAATACGTCAATGCTGCAGACGTGGCTGGTGTTGGGATCTCCGAGAATGGCGCCCACACCCTAACCTTCGGGCGCATAACGGTTCGCGTGCAGGTCATCGTCGGCGGTGTAGACGTGAAGCACCAAGAGACGATTGTCGTTCGCAGCATTTCGGAAGGGTATTCGGCTGAACCAATCCGAGCGATGGTGCCGGATGGTCAGGCCGTGGTGCTGTTGATTGAGCCGAATATGTTCTGACATTCAGACCGCCAACCAGAAACGAAAAAGCCGCCCTTTGATCGGGGCGGCTTTTCTGCTTTTGGAGGCGGTCCTTTACGTTGCCGTCGGATCGTAGCTGTATCCGACCTTCTCAAGTGTGCGGCGGTCGCGGTCCCAATAGACCTTTCCAGACTGCCACCAGATTTCATCACCAATCAGGGGCATGGCGGGCGCGTCTCGAACATCGACCGCGCATTCGTCGGTACTCCCGCCTTGGCTTTCAACGCACCATAGCTGAGTGACGCCGTTGCCTTTCGGGGTGATGCTTATGATCCGGCCACCGACCATGTGATTGCTTTATGAAAGCGCCTTCTTGGCGCGCTGAATTGCGTTCGCAAAAGTCTCGTCTTGGTTGCTGGTGATCGCCCCCGTCTCGATACCGTTCATGATGTTTTGCAACGCTGCGGAAAGCTCGTCGCGGTGAGCGGCCAAGCCGCGCAGCCAGTCGCCGACAGGATCGTCATATTCCAATTCCTGCTCATCGGCTTTTTCTGCCAGCCCATTCGCCGCTTCGGTCGATACGCGCATCATCTGGTCCTCTTTGTTCACATAAAGGCATACACAT
>CAYYHN010000715.1:0-2979 GCA_964471245.1 uncultured Rhodothermaceae bacterium
TTCCGCGTGCAGCCGCTGTTGCCTTGGAAGCAGAGCCAATTGGGGCCAGACCTCGCAGTGAATGACCTCGACGGCGATGGTGACGCCGACCTACTCATCACGAGTGGACGCGGTGGCACCTTGGCACGCTATCGCAACGACGACGGGCAACTCGTCCGTGTGAATGATGTTATGCTAGGCAAGACCGCAGCCGACGACCAAACTGCCGTCGCCGTGTGGCCGGATGCGGAAGGCGCTTTCGTTGCTGTAGCGACCTCGCACTACGAACACGCACCGGGCGAGGCGGCCACCATTGACCTCTACCGCGTAGGGCGTGGCGCAACGCAGTGGCTCCAGACCCTCACGACGGAAGCCGTCCCTTCCGTGCTGCGGTTTCTCGACGCCGACGGCAATGGCGCACCCGACGTATTCGTTGGCGGTGCGTTCCTGCCGGGGCGCTACCCACAGGCCGCCTCATCCCACCTGTTTCGCAATGCCAATGGTGCATGGATGCAGGACGCTGCATGGGATGTGCCCTTTGCCGACCTTGGCCTTGTCCAAGATGCCGCAGTTGGCGACCTCGATGGTGATGGCGATGCGGATCTAGTGGTCGCCCTCACATGGGGTAGCCTCCGCGTGTTTACAAATGACGGCAGCGGTGCATTTGCTGATAAGACGGCCGCATATGGTCTGGCAGAGGACACAGGTTTGTGGCAGAGCATTGCGCTCGCCGACCTGAACGGAGATGCGCAGCTAGATATGGTAGCGGGCAACTGGGGTTGGAACAGCGTCTACGGCCAGCCTGAAGCCGATGGAGCGCCCATCCGGCTGTATGCAGGCGATCTCAACGGCGACCGCGTATGGGAGATCTTTGAGGCGTATCGCGTGCCGGGGCTGGCCGACTACGCGCCGCGCTGGGACCTCGGTTTTGTCTCGGGCGGTGCGCCGAGCGTCCGCCGCCGGATGCCGCGCCACGGGCCGTATGCTGAAGCAACCCTCGAAGACATCATCGGCCCAACGGCGTTTCGCGGGCTCGACGTGTGGGAAGCCCGCGTCCTAGCGAGTCGTGTCTATCTGAACGGCGGCAGCACCTTCACCCCGCTCGACTTGCCCGAAGCAGCGCAGTGGGCACCCGCCACCGCACTCACCACCGGCGACGTGAACGGGGACGGTCTTGCCGACCTCTACCTCGCGCAGAACTTCTTCCCCGTCTCGCTCGAACAAGGCCGTCTCGATGCTGGACGCGGCCTGCTCCTACGCGGCCACAGCGACGGCACCTTCACGCCGCTCTCCGCCAAGGAATCCGGCCTCGCCATCTACGGCGAACAGCGCGCCACCACCTTCACCGACCTCAATGCCGACGGCCATCTCGACCTCATCACCACGCAAAACGGGAATGCGACACGGGTGTTTGTGGGGCAGTAGCGCTGAAGCAGCCAAGGCAAAAACAAGCTCGGTGCTTTCTTAGTGTATTCGTTATGTTGTGGTATGCCTTCCTGACTTCAAATGCTGAAGAGGTGTACGGATGGAAAAAGCATTACGAAGACGAATAGTCACAGTACTGGTTGGGTACGTATTGTTTGGATTTGCATATTCCAGTAGGGCGCAAGACTGCCCTTTCGCCCCGACCGAAGCTGTTGCTGATACGTTACATCCCTCAGGCTATGTGCCTTTAGCCATCGGACATGTCTGGGAATATGTGACGCGGAATGGCCCGTGGATAGAAGGTCTACAGCGCGATCAGGTAATTGCAGATACGCTCATTCACGGAGCGCGCTTCTTCATCACTGAGCATATATCATACGCCTATAATCCACACCAACCTGAAAGTCAGGTTATTGAGCAGGTTCGAGCAAAGAGTTTGACCTATCGAGCTGTTCGTGACGGGAGGCTATGGTTTTGGGCACAAGACGAACAGCAGCTACATGCTAGTCTATGGCTTGGCGCACCGTTTGCAAGTTGCTATCCCGATGACGTTGGGTTGTTTTCTGTGGATTCGGTTTATGTTGCAGGACAATACGAAGCTCGGTTTCTGCTCGAAGATGGGCAAGAAATGCAGGTCGATGCTCTAAAGGAATTTGGAGGACCCTACAATAGCGAAGCATATGCCTACGGCATTGGGTTTGTCGGAGCCTCAGCAGACGTTAACGTACGCACAATGCTTAGCTATGCTAAGGTGCATGGTAGGGAGTATGGTGTGCCACTAAATCAGCGGTTCATGATACGTGTGGGGCATGAACAAATAGACGTACCCGTAGCGGCATCTCGTTCCATCAATGCGTACCCCAGCCCGTTCCATCACACGCTGAAGGTTGAGGTCAACTTTGCTGATGGTTACCCCGCTGAGCTTGCTGTGTACGATGTGTTAGGGCGACGCGAAGCAACGCTCTACCAAGGCATAGGCGTTGGCAAGCTATATGTCAGCTGGAATCCTGACGAAGCACTGGCTACGGGTGTATATCTCCTTATCGCCATTGATGCCGGTGGCGTACAGGTGAAACGCGTGGTCAAGATCTAATGGCATGAACCATGACCCATCAGGATAAGCGCCCACGTTCCCACTGTCACCCCAAACAAAGGTGAGGGATCTCCAACGCTTCGAACATTTACGAGCGTTGAGGATCCCTCTTTTTAGTCGTCAAGCTAGCGCTAGCAAAGGGCGTTCGTGACACAGGACCCAATTGCCAAACCCCAACGGCCTTAATTCAGACGCAGATTCACCCGCGTATAGATGTAGCGGCCGAAGAAGCCAAAGGGTGAGAAGCCGTTGTACTGGAAGACGCCGTTGAAGCTGTTGCGCTTCAACTGCTTGTCGGGGTAGACGTCGAAGAGGTTGTTGGCGCCAACGGCAAGGCTGATGCCATCGCGTACGGTGTAGCCAACTTCGAGGTCGGTGAGCCACTTCGCGCTGAATGTCTGATCGCGGGCCGGGTCAGTGCTGATGGACGTGACCTCGCCGTAGCGGTTGGTGCGCAGCATAAAACGCCATGCTTGCACATT
>CAYYHN010000716.1:0-603 GCA_964471245.1 uncultured Rhodothermaceae bacterium
CCCACAGCACCACACGCTGGCGCAAAACTACCCGAACCCGTTCAATCCGGCCACGACGATCCAGTTCACGATGCCAGAGAGCGCCGACGTACGCCTTGCTGTATATGACATGCTCGGCCGCGAAGTCGCTGTGCTGATCGACGGGCGTGTGACGGCCGGTCAGCAGCAGGTCACCTTCGACGCTGCGAACCTGCCGAGCGGGATGTACCTCTACCGCTTGCAGACACCCGCAGGCATTCTGACGCAGACGATGACGCTGCTGAAGTAACCCGCACCGCTATGGATGGGTAGACAAGCTCCCGGCTTGTCACTCTAGCAACCCGGATGGCATGACGCCGTCCGGGTTGTTTTTTGTCCATTGCCTTCACTGTCTTCTCTATCCCGCAAAACCTGTATATTTCTACCTTTCAGCCACCGTGACGGACGCAAACCCATGTCTTTCGATATCCGTACTGCCAACTTGGATCGCCTGAACTCGTTGACCAAGTATCCATCGATTCCTACCTACCACGCCCTTGACCCCAGCAATGGCAACCTCTTGGAACAGCCCACGCCGTTCGAGGGCCCCGTGGTACTTACGGAAAAGATCGACGGTACAAATGC
>CAYYHN010000716.1:613-2977 GCA_964471245.1 uncultured Rhodothermaceae bacterium
GGATTGTATGTCTGCCGGATGGCATGTACGTGATTGGCAGTCGCGGTGAGTTTCTGTTAGCCCGTGGCGACCTCATTGGGAACCCAGCATTGGGAATCGTAGAGGCGCTACGCCCTGTAGCCGATGCCTTGTGCGCAACACATACCCGTGATACCATGCTCATATTTTTCGGCGAGGTCTATGGTGGCAAAGTGACCTCAGCGAGCAAACAGTACACGAGTGCGCGCCGTGTGGGCTTTCGCCTGTTCGACATTGCTGAGATCTCAGATTACGACGCTTTACTCCGCCGTCCCACACAAGCACTTTCGGCGTGGCGCGAAAACGGTGGGCAAACGTTCTGGCATGAAGACGCATTACAGGAAGCCGCTGAAACCCACAACCTCATGCTTACGCCACGCTTAGGTGAGCACGCAGCTTTGCCTCAAGATCTCGGCGGAGCGTATGCCCTGCTCCAAGAGGTGATCCCCAAAACACGCAGCGCTTTGGACGAAGGAGCAGGCGGGCAGCCAGAAGGCATTGTAGCCCGCAGCCACGATCGGCGCACGATTGCCAAGCTGCGCTTTGCTGACTATCGACGCACCTTCAAGCGTCGAAGGTAAGCACAATTTTGCTATACGCGATCTCGCACCGTATCTTATTAGGCTAGCACATTCTTTCTCGGCGCAGCTTTCCGCCGCATGCAGCGTTTACGTCACATCATGTATGCCCGTCTGGTCGTTGCCACCACGCTTGTGGGCATGGTGTGCGCGCTGGCGGCTCCGCTGGTTGGCTCGGCGCAGCACATCGCGGCACGCTCGTACGCCGAATGGCTACGCGATGCCCTGCCTGCCGACACCTTCGGGGCTGATGTGCACCATGCTGTGGGCGAGGCCGTCGAGGCGACGCTACGCACGCAGCCGCAGTCGGCTGAAGCGTTTTGGACGACGCTGTTCGATCTGCTAGCCGACGATGCCGATGCGCCTTCCGCTGAGGCCGTAGCCGACGTGGTAGACACCGCGCACGGAATCTTGCTGGAGCAATGGCACAAGAACGTCCGCGACCATGTGGGGCAAGCACTGCTCCCTCGCTCGCTGCTGATCGCCACCGCGCCTCCTGCGCAGACCAACCTTTCCCAACGCACCTTCGCAAAGCTCGCCGCGCTACCCCAACCGTGGTCGCGCCACCTTATCGAAGGCATCCAAAGCAGCCTGCTCGTTGCTGAGCAGCCTATCCTCAGCGTCCGCCTGCTCTCGGCGGCGCAACCGCTCGGACCGTAGCGCCTGCTACTAGCAAGACTCCCCCCTTTGGCAGCCTTGCCTTCGACGCTTGCCACCCGAGCTTTTTTCCCACGTGTATAGCACGCCCAATGGCGCTGGCCGCTGTGGTGCTCGCGTTTCTCTGGTCTACGACCCGACGTACGTCTGCGTGGCTTTTCCCTTTTGATCTATCTACTCATCATTCCTGTAAAGCATCATGCAAAACAACGGATTCAAGATCGGCCTGACCGTCTTTTTCCTTGCGTTGTGCGTGTGGTACCTGTACCCATCCGCACAAAACTACTTCCTCCAGCAGCGCCTGGACGGCATGACCGAAGAAGAGCGGTCGGACTATATGGACGACAACTTTTCGCAGGTGCGTGCCACCCAAGAGAAGTCCCTTAAGCTCGGCCTCGACCTCCTCGGCGGCATGCACGTGACGCTCGAAGTCGGCGTGGAAGCCCTCATCCGCGGCCTTGCATCGGACGTAGATGCTACGTTCGAAGAAGTCCTCGCTGCCGCACGCGACCGCTCCGACGCTACCGGTACATCCATCATCTCCACGTTCATCGACGAGTTTGAGTCGCGGGACGCTGATGCGCGCCTCTCGCGCTACTTCCGCAGCGAAGACGACGGCATCACGCGCCGCTCAACCAACGACGAAATCGCTCAATGGCTCGACACACAAGCCAACGACGCTGTAAGTCGTGCCATCGAAATCATCCGTGACCGCGTTGACCGCTACGGTGTGACGGAGCCCGCCATTGCCCGCCAAGGCACCCGCCGCGTGGTAGTCGAGCTTCCCGGCATCGACGATGAAGAGCGGGTCCGTGGTCTGCTGAAAGGGACGGCGCAGCTTGAGTTCCGCCTCATGGCTGACCCAGCCGACCTGACGCGTAGCCTTCAGCGCATCATCGAATTCTACGAGAGCGCACCCGACACCTCGGCTGCCCTCGCCGCAGCAGACGACTCGCTGAGCGCCGAACCCGACTCGACGTTTGATGTCGCCTCATTGCTCGACGACGGTGCTGACGCAGGCACGGGCAATGCCCTGCTCGATCGTTTACAACCGATCGGCGACGGCGTCATCTTCGGCAGCGCTATCGAGACCGACACCTCGCGCGTGAAT
>CAYYHN010000717.1:0-2977 GCA_964471245.1 uncultured Rhodothermaceae bacterium
GAGGACGTTGAGCAGTCGATGCAGCAGGCTTGGGTAAATCCAAAACATGAGGGCTTGCACCACGAACATCATCGCCCAAATCAACGGCCATTGTTCATCGAGCGACGTAATTAGTCCAACTAAGATGAGAAGCTGACCGGTCAGACTGAATGCAAACGCCATCTGCTGCACGAACAGATGGTCGCTGCGCGTGCGCACTAGCATTGCAGCCCCAACAATCACCGCACCCAAAGGGATAAGCCCGCCCTCCAACTCGATGATGTCCATGAGTGCCAAGAAGACCATAAACAGCACGGCCGCAATCCACGCACTGACACCGATCATAAGCGAGACGTACCACGGGTCGGATGCTTCACCAACGTCCTGCTCCATGAGCGTGTCGATTGCCTCACGCGATGTGGCATCAAAGTAGCCCTCGGCTTGGAGTTGGTCCCAGATGCTATCCATGCCCACCTCCCTCAGCATCGGGTTGCAAGCGCCGGAGCCACTGGACAGCAAGCACCACTTCGCCGACCACCAAGAAGCCCAACAAGAGGAATGTACCCGCGCTATCCAATTCGAGCGCTTGCGCCAACCAAACTGTGCTGATCATGATCAGCGAGCATAAGATGGCCGCCAACAGGAATCGGTCAAACACCATCGTGCGATACACCCAAAATCCGATACCTGCTGCGAGTGCGAAGGCAAGGAATTGAGCGACATGTGGCGATGCACCCTGCCAACCGCTCACGACGGCTTCCATGCCTCCAGATGCAAACAAAATGATGGCGCTAAGGGCAAGAAGACGCGCTCCGAATCGGCCTTTCAGCCACGTAACGTTTCGCTGCGCCAGTTCCCAGACGACTGAGGCGCTCGCATTAAAAACACCGAGTATGAGTTGCAGCACTTGTTCAGAAAGGAACCCCGTCTGCAAGCTAAAGGTGGTAAACGTGACATTTGCGAGCAACAACCAGAGTAGCCACAAGAAAGCAGACCGTCCAGCAAGCACCCAACCACTGATCAGCACACTCCACAAGAAGAAGAGTCCCCATGCGTCCGCTCCGGTCTGGTACACTTGCCCAAACAGGGCCAACCACGCCCCCACCAAACACGCGGCTGCACCCAAGGCCACTTCCCGGATCATGCTGGGTACGGATTCAGGTAGTGCCAAGAGCGCTGTCAGCACCACGACTGCCCCAACGATGGCAAGCCGGGTTCCGGAGGAGATCGCGGTCCAATTGGCAGCGACGCCAAAGATAATGGCGGCCACCAGAAAGGCCACACCAACTACCAATAAAAACCGCTCGCCCACCCGCAGCCAATCCGTAGGCGAAGGCGCAATGTCAGCTAGTTCCTCCGCGCGCTGCCATGCCTCGGCGTTCAGCAAGCCAGCCTCGGCTGCTTTGTGCAAGGTGCGTCGCACCTCCGATGGGGAGCGTGAAGTGGTTGACATGGCGTACCTTGAAGATGGGAACGTCCTCTACCAAGGTACTTTTCCAAACCGTTTATTGCAATAACGGATCCTAAATCGCTCTTGCCAATCGTCAATGGGTCAGGATGTAGAGGATAAAATTGATCGCCATCTGAAAGCTGACGGTGGAAGCCTCCCCCAGATTCCGACCGCTCGGCCATTCCCATCCATCGCCTATGTCTTGGTTGTAGCAAATCAACACCATCAGTCGCCCATTGTCGTCAAAAATGCCGAGGTAGGTGTCGTCATCGATATCGAGCCAAGGGACTTCGCCGGATTGCCACTTGGTAGAACGCGCTTCAACGGGGTCTACATCGTAATAGATGCTCCAAATCGGGTGGTCCGGGTCTAAGTTGACCATTTCCCGATCCGGGAAGACGCGCTCGATGATGCTGTAGAAATTTTCCCACTCCGGTCCGACTTGCCCATCACCGTAATCGTGGAAATCATCGATGAGTATAAATCCACCGCGTAGCAAATACGTACGCAGCGCAGCGACTTCTTCATCGTCCGCTTCCCAGTACCCAGGCTCACACAAATAGAGCATCGGGTAATCGAAGATTTCGGGGTCTTTGAGAGACAGCACGATGGGCTCCCCCTCCAGTTCGATGCTCGTGGTCAGCGAGAGCGCTTCGTGCAGGTTGAGTTCAGCACTCGGCCAATCGTAGCGCCACGAGGGATTCCCCCAGCGGGTGCGGCCGTTGTAGCGGATGCGCACAAATCGAAAGCCGTCGTCATGCGCCACGGATTGCGCCGCATGCACGCCATCGGGTACACGTAGCGTGATCGTAGACGTTTGCGGCTCTTCAGGGAGTAAAAAGGCGAACAGGAAAAGCAGGACGGACAGCATTGGCACCTCGGTTTTCCGTTGCAATGCGCTGTTCGTGCTGAGGATTCCGCGATGCTCAGAAAAAACCTGTGCCCTATCGCCGTTTGGATGTGCGCTACACTGATGTTCTAAATGAACGGTCTACGTTTCGAGGTTGCTTTTTGCGAACCGGGCAAGTTCAAGCCTTGTCGTTGCATTTCTTGCGCAAGCATCTCAAAGAAGAGCATTTTGTCTTGCGCTCGGATCACGGCCCGTTCGTGTGCTTCGGATAAGATCATCGGGTAGCCTCGGCCCTTCTCGCATTCGCTCAGCACGACGCTGTGGACCAAATCGACCATGCCATCCTGCTCCAGCATCCACATGGGCATCTCCACCCGCCCCACTTCGCCTCGCCCGTCCATTGTGGGAATGTGCACGTAGAAATAGACGATCCGGTTGTCCCCGTAAGAACGCAGTACGCGCGAGCCTGCTTCAAAGAGTGCAGAACGAGCACCCGGCTTTAGCACGTGTTCGAAGATGTGTCGGTCCCGCAACCCAATGAGGGTATTGGGATCGTCTGGTCGCGTCGTCTTGGTTTCGCCGTTCACGACGCGCAGTACGTGCAAGACTTCTGTGTTGCCTGGCATGCTGATGTAGGAGCAGAGCGGATAGCCTGCTGCTTGAAATCGCTCCAACAAAGCGATGTACCGTGCAATAAG
>CAYYHN010000718.1:0-2976 GCA_964471245.1 uncultured Rhodothermaceae bacterium
TACAGGCGCGGCGCGCGGCCACGGTTGGTGAGGACGAGATCGACCCAGCCGTCGTTGTCGAAGTCGGCAGCGGCGACGGCCCATGCGCCCTCATCGTCATTCCCGGCAGCACCAGCTGCGTTGCCTATTTCCTCAAAGCTACCACTATCGAGATTACGATAAAACTGGTTTGCAGCACTTCGTCCATCTCGGGCAATCGCATTTGCGACATAGAGGTCTTGAAGGCCGTCGTTATCATAGTCTAACCACACGGCGGCTTGCCCCATACGGTCACTCGCAGGTGGCCCCGAACGGTTGCGTGCAACCAAGCGAAAATTACCGATGTTGGTCAACAACTCATTGCGCGACGAATCAGCGACCAACTCGTTGCACCCTACAAGATATACATCGAGCAGCCCATCACGATTGTAGTCGCTGGTACTAGCGCTACAAAAGTCTCCAACATTCAGAATTGGAAATACCTGTGGAAATAATTTAAAGCCGCCGATGGCAAGATTTTGATAGACTTGTAGATTGCTTTCGTCATCTACATAGAACACATCGAGCATACCGTCGCGATCGAAATCGGCCCAGAGCATCGCGGGATCTTGCCGCGCAGGCTTTAGTGCAGTGCCCGTATCGATGGTCTCGAAACGAGCGATGCGGGTGTTACGCCAAAGGTTCGTGACCGTCTCGGAGTTGACAATGAAGGGGTCGGGGTAGCCATCGTTCTCGATATCCCCCCATGCAAACCCACGCACAACGCCGAAAAGATCTTGCAAGCGTGACAGCGAGGTCCACTCAGCAAAAGAGCCGTCAGCTTGCTGCAGATGCACATGCTCGGCGATTGCGATGTCGACCCGACCGTCTTGGTTAATGTCAATGGCACTCGCGCCATATACGGGATCAGTACTTCCAGAGCGATTTGCCAACAAAGCTGACGCATCACGAAAAGTCTGTGCTTGTACCTCAAAAGGCACCAAACAGAGCAGGCAAAGTAAAGCGCCAACGATAACTCGCTGACGCAAACAGAATCGGATCATCCAGAACAGGTAGGTTGCATGAAATGCTAAGACAACATGCTGAGGAAGATAGTCGCTGCCCTGCCCCACCGAAAGGCGCTGTGATGCCCCCTAGTGTTCCGAGCGTGCAGTTCATGCAAAGTCCTTGCAGAAGGGTACACGGCCTACTTACCGCTTCTGTACCTGCCAAATGACGAACTTCTTGTCCTCAGCTACCAGCCGGTAGCCACCAAAAAGACGCTTCAGCTTCGTGTGATACCCAAGGTGCCGGTTGCCGATCACCATCAACTCACCGCCACGCCGCAGCACGCGATGAGCATCGGCGAACATGGTCAGCGCTGTCGCATCGGTGGTGGCGTGGCGCTGGTGGAACGGTGGGTTGTTAAGGATGAGATCGGCACTTGCGGAGGGAACGCCATCGAGGCTGTGCCTAGCGGCGAAGGAGAACCGGGCATTGTCACCAAAGGCCGCGCGCAGCGTAGCCCGTGCTGAGGCGACGGCCATGAACGAGGCGTCATAGCAAGCCACCGTCGCATTCGGGTTGCGCTGCGCGGCGACGAGCGCCAGCACACCGTTGCCACAGCCGAGGTCGATGATGTGGCGCGAGGCGTCGGAGGCTGGGATGTGCTGCATGATCAGGCGCGTGCCCATGTCGAGACGCTGCGCTGAGAACACCCCTGCATGGTTCGTGATGATGAAGTCGGTGCCTTCCAACGGCCACGTGACCGGGAATGGGCTGGTGCCTTTGATGCGTGCGGGGCCGAGTGCACAGAAGATGAGCCGCGCCTTCTTGCGGGCGAGTGAGGTACGCGTCGGGCCAAGAATGCGCTCGAAAAGCTGGAGCGTCGACGTGTGGATATGCTTCGTCATCCCGGCCCCGATGATCCGCGTGTCTGCATGCAGATTGGACCGCAGGCGGTAGAGTTGGTCTTCGAGCATCGCCAAGCTCTTCGGCATCTTGATCAGCACGGTATCGAACGAACCCGGCGGATGATGCAGGCTATCGTGCAGCGTGACGGCGTCGGCGTCGAGGCTGTTGCGCGCTAGATTCGCACGCGTGCCTTCGTGCACCAGCACCCAATCCGACACGAGATGCGGCCGATGTGCTGCTAGCGCTGTTGCCAAAGCGCCAAACGCATCGTTCACGAGGAGCACCGAGGCCGTTGAAGGCAAGCCATCGTCTTCGGCGAGATGGTGCAAGAGGTATTCATCCGCAGCGTCCCAAGCGCGGAACGAATCGTTCGCGCGCGCCGGATAGCGGGTGAGGGCGAAGGTGCCTTGAGGAACGGTGAGGTGCTGCATCAGAAGCTTTTTTCGGGGCAACAGGAAGATACACGCTTTTGTTCACCACGTTTTCCCTATCCCCAAAACGTCCACACATCTTGATCAAGACGCCATCTGACCGTAGCATACGTTGCCTAGAATCAACAACATAGCGGAGCGTTAATTGAACGAGCGCTCCCCTTCCCTCTTTCACACCTTCGTCCGTTCCCGCCGAAGTCTATGTGCGAATTTAGCCATCTGCATTGCCACACCCAGTACTCCCTCCTCGACGGGGCTGCACGCATCAAGCGCTTGCTCGCCAAAGCCGAGGAGATGCAGATGCCCGGCATTGCCATCACGGACCATGGCAACCTGTTTGGTGTGCCCGAATTCTATACGTCGGCTAAGAAGAAGGGGATTGTGCCAATCATCGGGTGCGAGTTCTACGTCACGCCCAGCGGCATGGGCGACAAGAAAGACCGCACGCGCTACCACCAGGTGCTGCTTGCCAAGAACGAGGAAGGCTACCAAAACCTGATCAAGCTGTCATCGCTCTCATACACCGACGGCTACTACTACAAGCCCCGCCTCGACCGCGAGGCGCTTCGCAAATACAGTGGCGGCCTCATCGCCACCACATGCTGCCTGCAAGGCGAAGTGCTGCAAAGCATCCTGCGCAAGAGCGAAGAGGAAGCCCGCAAAGCATTCGAAG
>CAYYHN010000719.1:0-2975 GCA_964471245.1 uncultured Rhodothermaceae bacterium
GCGAAATGGTGCGCGACCTACGCGTCCAACCTGATGCAGGTCCGCCTACGCTGGGGCAGATCCTCTACTACTATGCCAACCGCGTGCAGGCCGTCGCGGACACCGATGACAGCTTGGAATGGGCCGAAGAAACCGGACAAAACATCGGCGATCCCAATGTGTTGGCCACGTACCGCAGCATCGTCGAAGATTTGGATGCGCTGAAGCGGTTGTTAAGCCCCAAAGGCGTCGACGAGTTACTCGGCGGCCTTGCCATCAACCAAGCCATCTCCCGAGCTTTTGGCGGACGCTAAACGCGTCGTTCCGTTTAAACTGCCTTGGATCAACATCCGAGTTATGATGCCCAACCTAACTATACAAGACCGCATTGCTGGAGGGCTTTGGGGCCTTTTAGTGGGCGATGCTGTGGGCGTGCCCTATGAATTTCAATATCCAGAGGCGCTGCCTCCCGTTGAAGCAATCGACATCATTCCACCTCTAGGCTTTCACCGTTCACATCAAGGCGTACCTGTTGGTACTTGGAGCGATGATGGCGCACATGCACTATGCCTATTGGCATCACTGCTCTATTGCGGCCGACTCGACATTAACGACTTGATGCGCCGCCTCATCAACTGGTACGACGTGGGCTACATGACTCCCGATGGCGTGGTATTCGATGTTGGTGTGCAGACGACGATGGCTTTCGCTACGTTTCGACGCGGTGTCCAGGCTGTTGCATGCGGCCCTGCAGCGGCACAAAGAAATGGGAATGGATCCCTTATGCGTGTGCTTCCTCTCGCCCTATGGCATCAGGGGTCAGACGTTCAGCTGATCAATGATGCGCACCTCCAATCCCGCATTACACATGGCCATATGCGTGCGCAGGTGTGCTGCGCACTGTACTGTATGTGGGCTCGCTATACGCTTCAGGGTATACCTATGTCTTGGAAAGCCGCTGTCGAGACGCTGCGATCGGTGTATGCAGAGGAGTCTGAAGAACGGGAGGAGTTAGAGCTTCATATTAGACCCGATGAAGCGCCACGTGGAACAGGTAGCGGCTATGTCGTGGATTGCTTACAATCAGCACGCGTTGCCCTTGAACAAAAGACCTACCAAGACGTGGTGCAAACAGCCATCAAGTTAGGGCGAGACACGGACACAACAGCCTGTGTTGCAGGGGGTATCGCTGGTCTGCGCGAGGGCATAGAGGCTATTCCAGCACGATGGATGACGACCATGCAAGGTGATGACATCGTCACGCCACTGCTGACACAATTACTCACTCGTCACGGATAGCTCAAGCTTGATTCCAATACCCGCCTACTATCCCACCGCACCATGGGAACAGTCACGTCGTTATTTCCACGCAAAGTCGTCGAGGAGACCCACGCTAGCGTCGATAAAGACGCGTTGCTGCGGTCCATTGGTCTGGAGCGGTCCGCCCCCGTGGATCCATCGCACATGATCTCGGCAGCTGAGTACTATGACTTTCTCGAACGCGTCGCCCATGCCGATCCGCTGGGCGTCACGATCCCGTTGCGTGCAGGCGCGGCGATGCGTTGCGATGACTACGGCGCGTTCGGGCTCGCGTGGAAGGCAGCAACGACACTGCGCGGATCGTACGACCGTGCGGAACGCTATGCCCGCGTGCTCAGCAACGTGTCGACCTACGAAGTCGAACCAACGGAGGGCGGCGCGTATATGCACCTGAACCGGGCAGGCGAACGGCGGCTGGGGATGCGCCTCTCTAACGAAGCGACCATCGCAAGCACTGCGTCTATCAGCCAACAGGTCGCGACCCAGCCCTTCCGTGCGATGGCGGTGTACTTCAAACATGCCGCACCGAAGACCACGGCCCATCACGAAGCCTTCTTTGGCTGTCCCGTCCATTTTGGCACCGACCGCGACGCTCTGTTGGTCTCTTCGGAGACCTTGCGCACACCCAACAAGCTTGGCGATGCAGGTCTCTCGCGCTTCTTCGAGTTGCATCTCGAAACCGAAGTCGCGGCGTTTGCGGATGCCGTCTCCCTCGACCGCCAAGTCCGCGACTACGTCGTCACGTGTCTCAGCGAAGGCATCCCAACGATCTCCGATGTCGCAGACCATCTTGGCATGAGCGGACGCACGTTTCAACGCCGCCTTGGGGAATCCGGCTTCTCGTACCAAACACTGGTCGACGAAGCGCGCAGGCAACTCGCCAAACGTTTGCTGCGCACCACCAACTTCTCGCTTATTGAGGTCGCCTTCATGACGGGCTTCTCAGGGCAAAGCTCGTTTACACGGGCCTTCAAGCGCTGGGCAGGCCAGACGCCACGCTCGTTTCGGCTCCAATCCCAAACGCCGCCCTTATAGCTTTGGCATGTGATGTACAAAGATTGGCGTAGCCTGTAAAGATGCCTCGGGGCGTCTACGGGTATCATTTGTTTGTTCTTACTCACCAAACACAGCGCAAACAAATGAACACTGCATCTAACACCCAAGGCACCATTCTCGTACTCGGCGGCACCGGCAAAACAGGTCGCCGCGTTGCGGCCAACTTGCAAGCCAAAGGCTACCCGGTACGCATCGGCTCCCGCAGCGCAACACCCGCCTTCGACTGGAACAACGAAGCGACATGGGACGCGAGCCTCGACGGCGTTGAAGCCGCATACATCACCTACGCCCCAGACCTTGCGATGCCCGGCGCCACCGACGCCATCCAAGCCTTCGTAGATCGTTCCAAACAGCATGGCGTACATCGTCTCGTGCTGCTCTCGGGGCGCGGCGAAGAAGAAGCTCAAGCATGCGAACGCATCGTACAGGACAGTGGCCTCGAATGGACTGTTGTCCGGGCGAGTTGGTTCTTCCAAAACTTCTCGGAAGGAGCCTTTGTGGACATGGTGCACGCAGGGCAAATCACGCTCCCCGCAGATGATACACCTGAGCCCTTCGTCGATGTAGATGACATCGCGGAAGTGGCTGCCCTAGCGTTGACCGAGCCGGGACATGTCGGG
>CAYYHN010000720.1:0-2965 GCA_964471245.1 uncultured Rhodothermaceae bacterium
TATGTATCTGCGTGCGTGCATCGTAGACGTACAAAATCGGATCGAAGGAGGCGAGGGTCAGCCCGAAGAATTGCCGCAGCTTGCCGCCAAGCTCGACGTGCATCGAGGAACCGGGCTGCCAGCGCCACGTGGCGTCGGCAGTGATCGTTTCGCTGCTCAAGAAAAATGGGGGTAATGCAACCGCTTGGGCATCCTCGGTGAAGGGGTCGCGCTCGAACGCATCCTGCCGAAATGCATACCCTTGCTGGGCCCAGTACCACGGCGCGGCCTGTTCCTCGATCGTGCTCCATGCATAGCTGGCACGCAGTTGCACGGTCTGTTCGGACGTGCGATACCACGTGGTCTGTGCAAGCGCCTTCAGCCCCAACCGCGCATCCATCCACGTCACAAACGCGGCCGCCTCCTGCCGCCCACCGGGTGCCAACCACAAGACGGCGCGGCTGTAGCCACTGAGCAGCAACAGGTCGTTGTCCTGAAGCCGCATGTTCGTACGCGTGCGGTCGTAGCGGAGCGTAGAGCCAAGATGCAGCGCCTGCACACTCCCCCACTGCGCCTCCACATTGGCCCGCACCCGATCTTGCCGCCAACCGATATCAATATTGTTTACGCTGGTACGCGGGTCCGTGTCGACGCGGGTGGCTCCGGCGCGGTAGCGAACGGGCACACCCGCACGGAAGCGTCCGGTCAGACTGGCATGGACGACATTGAGTTGGGAAGGCACTTCGCGGCCAAAGGTGGGCTCGTAGCGCAGATCACGAATCAGTGAATAACCAGCAAGCAGCGTATGCGACCCCGCCCATGCACGCAGGCTCGGCGCGAACGTGCGGATCTGCGGTTTGCGTATGCCGCGAAAGAGCGTGTACGCCCGCTCTATGAGTTCGCCCCGCGTGACGTGGTGTTCGTCGTTCTTCATGCCCAACGCAAAACCTCGCCCAGCACGCCCCCATGCGACTTCGCCAAAGAGATTCGGACCAATCCGGTCTATGTTCCGCGTGGCGACGCTGGTGTAGACGAACGGTCCAGGATCGTCGGCCTCATTTCCCAACGCGAGCCGCCCGTGCACCTTCAGCCCGTCTTCGGGGCGGCGGGTGTGCAGTTCGATGGCGCCCGCCGGAGCCCATATACCGTGCAATAACACCGGCTGCGTGTAGACGGTCGCATGGCTGAATTGCGCGAGGTGAAACGGCAGATCATTAATCCGCTGCAAACCCAGCAACTCTGCTGAGATCGGCTGCCCATCGATGAACACCTGCCATGCCTGTACCTGCTGGGGCGCCAAGCCGCCTACTGATGCCGTGAACGTATACCCATCCGTTGTCGCCGTGTGCCAGCCATCGAGGAAGGTGAGTAGATCACCGAGGCGAAACGCTCCGACGGCTTCCCACTCGGCCGCCTCGATGACTTGCGTGCCAAGCAGTGTCGCTTCCTCTGCTTGCATGCCCTGCGCCTTTGCAGTGAGCGCGGCGCTCACCAGCAGGAACAGAAATATGCCTACAACCTGCCTCATCGCAACACCCGTTTGAGCCAGTTCGGGGTGTCGAGTTGGTAGCTTAGCCCGACGGCGGCGTACCACAACTTCAGCCGGAAAAACGTGTAGGTCTTTTGGTAATTGCCGGAAGCATTGAGCGCCAAGCGCCGCGTGAGGTAGAATTGCACGCGGGCGTGTGCGGCTACGCTGAACTCGCTTTCGTTGCGAATGCCTGCGAACTCGGCATTGGGATCGTCGAAGGCCATGCGGTAGTTGCCGAGCCGTGCGCCCGCCGCCAAACGCAGGCGCGGATTGGGTTGCCACGGCATCTCCCACCCCACGAAGGCGAACAAGCCATCGAACGGCGGCACCGATGCAGCCTCGGCCGTGTACCGGTGATAGCTGCCGCCAACAGCTACATCGCCAAAGTAAAACGGCGTCGTGACGACCAGTTGCCCGCCTTGACCCAGCGACCAGAATTCGTGCAGGAAGTTCTCGTAAACGTTGGCCGTTCCGCTCACATAAACGTCGAGCGTCTCGAAGGCGCGGTCTTGTCCCTGTGCCGCATCACATAGGCCCAACAAGGCAACGAGCACGATCCAACGCATATGCTACCGAACGTCGAGATTAAGGCGTCCGGTATGCGCCAGTTGGAAGCCAAACGCTACCTGCACCGCAGCCCGCGTGTCGTCGGCCCCATCGATGTTGCCAGCGTTGGCGATTTGGTTGATCCCTGCATCGAGGCGTACCCACCAGCGCGGGTCGGTTTGATACCGCACGTCCGCGGCCAAACGAATGGTACGCTCGACGGTGCCGGAAAGGATCACATCGACGCTGTTGTCGGGATAGGCTTGCCGCAGATCGCCTTCGCCTTGGGAGAGGACGTGCAGGGTCGGCGAGACGGTGAGGCCGGGCAGGACGGCATCTAGATACAGATCAGCGAAGAGGCGGGCGTGTACGTAGTCGTTGAACTGCGTCGCAAGGCCGCGCTGCAGATAGTGATACTGCCCTTCGATCTGCTGGGCGTTGTACGTGCGGCCTGCGATGGCATCAAGTGTGAAGCCCACATCGGCCCACGGCGTCACGCCTGCCATGAGCACGGCGCCGGTCAACGCGAAAGCCGCAGGCTCGTCTGCGTTGAATATGTCGAGGTCATCGAGCACCAACTGGCCTTGCACCGTAAACGGCGCACGATGCAGCCAGATCTGGCCGCCGATCAAGCCGTTGTTCTCCTCGTTTTTGGGGCGGTTGTCGATGGAAATAAAAAACGGCGTCATCGGGTTCAGGTACTTCAGCGACAAACCGGCTTCCGCACCGGAATACAGCGCACTCTCCATAAAGGTCACCTGCACGCCACGCGAAGGTCGCCAGTCGATGCGGTGCGCTGCGACATAACGGTTTTCGCTGCCTGCTACCGAATCAGCCCCAGCCGTGCCGGTGAACTGCCCATCGTTGGTGATGCTATCGAGTTCACCCATCAAGCTTGTGAGCGACAAG
>CAYYHN010000721.1:0-2963 GCA_964471245.1 uncultured Rhodothermaceae bacterium
AGGAACCGTCGCGGCGCTATTCGTCGGTCGAGAACCTCAGCGAAGACATCCGGCGGCACCTCGCGCAGTTGCCCGTCAGCGCCCGGTCCGACACGGTCACGTATCATATGTCGAAGTTCGTGCGGCGGCATACGATGGGCGTCACGGCTACGTTGCTTGTGTTGCTTGCGGTCGTGGGCGGCGTGTTGTCGACGATCCATCAGGCGCGCATTGCGCAGGAGCGGTTGGGCGAGTTGCGCACGCTCGCCAACACGATGCTGTTCGACTTTCACGATGCCATCCGCGACTTACCCGGCGCGACGCCCGCCCGCCGTTTGCTCGTTGCGAATGCGCAGACCTACCTCGACCTCATCCAGCGCGAAGGCCTCTCCGATCTGGCCGTCACGGCAGAGCTTGCGGAGGCGTACACCCGCTTTGGCGAGATTCAGGGGGATCCCCATTTCCCCAACCTCGGCGACCTCTCAGCTACTACGACTAGCTACGAAGAGGCTGTCGTCCTCCGCCAGCAGATTCTGGCAGAGCAGCCCGAAGATCCTGCCGCTGCGTGGGCCTTGGCGTTGGCCGAGGCACGCTTGGCTGTGGTGCTCTCGTGGGGAAGTGACAACGACCGCGCCATCCGGTTGAGCACACAGGCTATCGAACGCCTCGTGGCTATCGAAGCCACAATACCCGAAGCAAATCGTCTACAACATGATTTGGGCCGCATTCGCAGCGAACTAGGCTGGTGGTATGTTTGGGCAGGACGTATTAACGAAGCCGTGCCATTGCTCCTGCAAGCCGAGGCGGATCTGGCACCGCTGGTACAAACACAACCGGACAACCTACCGCTTCAGATTGACTACTGGCGCGTGTTCAACTACCAAGTCTATGCCCATTGGTTTGCGGAAGAGACAGAAGCAGCGCTGGCGGTCCTGCAAGCGAAGGCACAGCCTCATATCGAATGGCTCGATGCGCGCTACCCGTTCCATCCGCGTGTGCGTGGTGCCGTGTTCACGTTTTACACGCGCTTGGTAGGACAACTCGACGATGCAGGGCAGTTGGAGCAGGCCTTAACGTATAGCCAAGCTGCACTGCAGCAAGCCGAAACCATCATGGCGATGGATGCCACGGACCAGCGCGGCTATCGCGGTGTGGCGACGGCGCACGAGAGCATCGGCAGCTTGCTCCAGTCGATGGGGCGCATGGATGAAGCCATTGCGGCCTACCAGCAGGCGCTGGTGCTTAAGCAGCAGCTCTACGACGAAGACGCAAGCGGTTCGGCCGGCAACACCTTGGCGAATACCCACCGCTCGCTCGCCGAGTTTTACCTCGAAGCAGGCCAGCCTCAGGCCGCCCTACCTCACATGGAAGCTAGCGTCGAGATCATGGAAACTGCCGTTGCGACCAACCCAGAAGACGCTGTCTGGCGCGATAACCTCGGGCGCAATTATGTGGTGTTAGCCCAGGTCCACGAGGCGCTTGCTTCTATCGATGGGCAACCACGTGCGCACCTCGAAGCCGCCCTCGCGGCCTTCGACCAAAGTATTGCAACCTTCGTAGCGTTGCAGGAGCGCGGCGTTGGCTGGGAGGTGCGCCCAGATACACTTACGGCTCATCGTGATGCTTTGTTGGTGGCGTTAGGGAACTGAGGTGGCGAGAGCGATTTTTTTGCCCAAGAGGCTCAGCACCCCAAGAATCGAAAGGGTGGACGGTATGGTCGTATTTGATGGTCGTATTTGATGGTCGTATTTGGAGCCCCGTTGGAATCGAGCCCCAAAGGCCAACAGCCAAGAGCCAACGGCGCGGCGCGTAGAAACGAGGTATTCGAATACTGTCAACCATTTCGAGCGCCGCTCTACACATATGACACAGGGGTAACATCCCTGATTACGAACTTAGGTACATCACAACGCGCCACGCCCTGCTCACATTTCCGCAACCCCAACCGCGTGGCGCATTTCTACACCGTAATTAGGGAGAATCCGTTATGAGTTACCTCGAAAAAGCCCAAGATCTGTACGCAATGATAGGTCAAGGCCAGATGGCGGAAGCCATCGATAAATACTACGCCGATGATATCACGCTGATCGAAGGCAATGGCGATACCTTCCAAGGCAAGGAAACGCAGAAAGGCCGTTTGGTCGAGTGGCAATCGGGTATCGAAGAGTACTACGGTGGTGGCGTTTCCAGCGTCACAGCCAACGAAGAAGCCGGGGTAACGACCGTTGAGTCGTGGACTGACCTGAAGATGAAAGGCGGTGAGCGTATGAAGTTCGAAGAAGTCGCGGTCCAAAACTGGGAAGGCGATAAAATTGTTCGTGAGCGCTTCTACTTCAACGCTGTTGGGATGTAGGCACGCGTTGTCTTGGTCACCCCAGTGCGAACGATAATGAGAAGAGGAATAAGGACGTTGACGTAAGCGAATCCGCGTCAAGCCTCTATTTTCTCTTTTCAGTTCCCCAACCCACATGTGCTGCATGTGGGTTTTTTATGCTCCACGGCACCGCTCTGTGCAAGACGGCCACTTTTAGGCGAGTACAGCCCGAGGGCCTTTCCATATGAGGCGCAGCGCATCCAGGCGCACGCGCGCCGAACTAATGGCTTCGGCTAGGGCTGCTTGCTCTGCTACCGCACGCGCACGTTCCTCGGGCCGAATCGGGCTCCCAGCGGCGAGCAGTTGATCGAGACGGCTGATTTCATGATTGAGCATCGCGGCCATGTGCCGCTGACTTGCCATTAGGATAGGAGCCGCTTGCGCTTCTGCCAGCGTCATCGCACGGTCGATCATGGCAGGCAGTTGCTCTTGCGTAAGCACGGGGTTGTCGAAAAACACAGCGCCATCAGCACCGTGGAGATGTTTGGCCAGAGCCTCTGAAGGAAAAGCCTCGGTGGCATCGGTGAGGGAAGCAGCCACGACCACACGCAGCGGCGTGGGAGGAAGGAAGCGGTCGATGTGGAGGGCGGGCGCAGCGAGTGGTTCTAGG
>CAYYHN010000722.1:0-2954 GCA_964471245.1 uncultured Rhodothermaceae bacterium
AAGGACCAGATGTTCACCTATACAGACCTTCCGCAATCCCCTTGGTATGTTGTTCCGTCCGATGACAAGAAGCGTGCACGCCTAAACTGTATCCACCATCTCTTGTCGCAGATTCCCTACCAAGAAGTCGAGATACCAGACATTGAAATCCCACCTCGGCAACGTGACACCGGATATGTGCGTCCGCCCGAGACGATGCAAAACTTTGTGCCAGCGGTGTATTAGGAGGCACTTGTTGAGGAACTGGCCTCGCTGGGTTTCAGTGCTCGGAGGCACATGCATCCAAGCATTTTCATCTTAAACTACCCGCATGGATCTCGTGGGCGCATATGTGTTACCGTAAGTTTATTGAGCCACCCACCTCAATACCTCCACGTACGTGATGGAACAACGTCCTTTTGGCCAGACTGGCCTCTCCACTTCCGTACTCGGCTTTGGTGCCGGACAGATCGGTGATGCTTCACTGAGCGAAGCACAAGCGGACCGCCTCCTGAACTCGGTACTCGATGCCGGCATCACGTTACTTGATACAGCTCGCGGCTACGGCCTCTCCGAAGAACGCATCGGCCGCCATGTAGCACACCGTCGCGATGCTTTTGTGCTGTCGACCAAAGTTGGCTACGGTGTCGAGGGTATGCCCGACTGGACGTACGACACTATCCTCGCAGGCATCGATGCGGCACGGCTCCGTATGCGGACGGATCTCATCGATATTGTACATTTACATTCATGCCCACAAGGCGTACTCGAACACAATGGCGTGCTTGATGCCCTCAATGAGGCGAAGCACCAAGGCAAAATTCGTATCGCAGCGTATTCGGGTGAGAACGACGACCTCGCATGGGTCATCCGCTCTGGGCGCATTGGTGGTGTCCAAACGTCCGTCAACGTGTTTGACCAGCGTGACGTGAATGGTGTGCTTACCGAGGCACGTGCACACGGCATGGGCATCATTGCAAAACGGTCCATTGCCAATGCGCCGTGGCGCTTCGATGAGCAGCCGCACGGGCACTACTGCGAAACCTACTGGCATCGGATGCAGACCATGAACCTCACGCCGGATTTGCCGTGGCTCGAGACGGCTCTGCGGTTCGTCGTATGGCATGCCAATGTAGACTGTGCGCTGGTCGGAACCACGAACATTGTGCACCTGATGCAGAACATTGCACTCGTAAACAAAGGACCGCTACCAGAAGATGCTGTAACCGACATCCGGTCTGCATTTCGGACACATGGAGCCCTTTGGGACGGCCAAGTGTAGCACGCTTAACGGTAAGATATCGGCCGAAACGGCAACTTACTTTAATCTGTGGCAATTTGGCGACGACCATGGATCTTTCCGCTTAATGGGCATATGATAGGTATGCGCCCCATGTACTCAATGCGCAACCTTTCTCTCCCCATGACGATTACCTTCACCCTTCCCGACGATGTCGCGTGGTTGCTCGCCGAAGAATACGGCGATGTGCAACACCAAGCCCTTGAACTCCTCCTAGGGCATGCCTGCCTCGAGGGCGTCTTGACCCACCGCGAAGCAGTCCGTTTGCTGCGCCTTCCGTCTGCGGAAGCCGCCGCTGCGTTTGCTGCCAGATGGAAACAACCCAACGATACACCGCTGCAACGCCCAGTCCACCTTGAGCACCGCCGCCGCTTGCTTCGTGAGCGCCTGGCCCGCAACACTCCCCTCACTCGTGTGCAGGCAACAAAGGCATAATGTATACGGTGTACCTTGTGCACTTTATTTTCATGTCCAGCCGTCGATACGTCTTGCACCGTACAAAACGAGCAGCGTATTTTTTGTTCGAGCGCTATCGTATGGAGGTACCCCATGCTGGACCTATCCCATACGAACTCCCCCCCAACCCATCGGCAGCCTCGCTGCCTTCGGCCACTAGCATATGAGGCTGTTGGCTGAAAGCAAACCCATACTGCATAACCACACACGATGTCCACGAACGACGCAGGTTCAAAAGAGATCGCCATCTCCCCGAGCGTTTCCCCTGAAAAGTGGCGCCAACATGCCCTCCGGAAGCTAGGCCAAGGGTATGTGCTGATTATTGGCAAGAACCGCCGCAATGCAAACTTTTACAAGGCAGGTAAAGGCTTCGAGCCCTGCGCGTTTGCAGCTGCAAGTAAGCTAGCCGAGCAAGCCCTGCTGGAAGAAGCTGGACGCCACCCGCTCGGCACCGTCTATAAACTCACATCGAACGCACCCACTAAGATTGCAGAAGCACCTAAACCCGCTCCGGATTGGGACGACGATGACGACGAAACACCAGAGGCTGAGCGCGAGCTAGGTTGGATAGACAAGTCCGACGACAGCAGCGACGATGATCTTGATGATGAGGACATTGATGACCTGCTTGAAAACGATGACGACGACTAGCCCCCGTTGATCGCCATCTGCCTTCTTCTTTCGAGGCCGTGATCCCTGGCAACGGGTCACGGCCTGTTTTGCATGTGCGTTTAGCAACCAAATGGCTTGCCGACGGCAAAGATTTGTAAGACAACACGGATACATGGCATATTCCGTGTGCTGTGCCCTTATCGGAACTGGAGTCGCACCGATACCTTATGCCCATCATGCCGCTTTTTAGCTCTTCAACAGCAAAAAACATGGAGGGTGCTTAAGGTTAACCTATGGAAGCCGATACCACTCTATGAACACTTTATTTCGGCACCACAGATGTTTCCAAACCGGAAGGTGGAACCATGTCGACTGCAAGCATACTCTCTACCAACACTTCGGCCTATATAAGTCCCTACGTGGCAGGTGGCGTCGGTCTTCGGGAAGACGCGGCCCTAGCACCGGCACGCGTTACGCCTGTGCAAGCCGAGGATCCGTCGTCGAAGGAGCGCGACACCTACACTCGTAGCCCGGAGGCCCAACGCCGAGCCAAAGAAGCACAGGCAGCTACAGAAAAGGCACCAACCTCGGCTGAGCAAACCACCCA
>CAYYHN010000723.1:0-2953 GCA_964471245.1 uncultured Rhodothermaceae bacterium
CACTTAGTAGCGCCGCACAAGTTTGCCGCCTTTGATGCTTTTGAGGGCTTTGGCCGATAGCTTTTTCATGGTCCTTCTGAAGATGACGTTGGTGGGATTGTTTGGTGTGTTCATATGGGGAAACGTAAAGCGCCGGCAAACCACGACATGGGTTTCGAAAAAAATCTACTTTTTGGGAAAAAAGAATTTGATTGTGAGATAATGCAGGCTTGTTTTTCCACACGTATGTTGCCACCTGTTTTGATGTAGCTCTTTGTTTTATGCGTGATATTATCATCTTCGACCTTGGCGGTGTTCTGATTCAATGGGATCCTCGTCATGTGTATAGAAAGCTCTTCGCCGATTCTGCGGAGATAGAATGGTTCCTATCCAACGTTTGCACCTCAGCATGGAACGCTACGATGGACGCCGGACGTCCATTTGCTGAAGGCGTTGCCGCGTTGCAAGCCGAGTGGCCCCAGTATCATGACGCCATCGCGGCCTACCATACGCGTTGGGTTGAGATGGTACCGGGTGACTTGCCTGAAACGGTAGCTGTGTTTCGGACTTTGCAAGCGCAGCAGGTTCCTCTCTACGCACTCACCAACTGGTCGGCCGAGACCTTACCGTTGGTTTGGGATCGATTTCCATTTTTGAATGAGTTTAAAGGCATGGTCGTGTCTGGCAAAGAGGGTGTCATCAAACCCGATCCGCCTATCTATCATATCCTGATGGAGCGTTATTCCATAGACCCGCAGCGTGCCATCTTCATTGATGACAGCCTACCAAACATCGAAACGGCACGTCGCCTGGGCATTCACGGGATACATTTTACGGGTGCACCTGCATTGCGTGAGGCCTTGCAAGCGTGCGGCTATACGGTCTGACGGAGCGCCTACAAAGCAAGCCGCATGATCACGCGTTTGCTCAGGTCGAGGTCTTCGGCCTCCTGCTGACGTAAGGCTTCGAGTTCGGCTTTGGGAACGGGCACTGGAAGTTGCTCGAAGCCAAGCCGCTGATAAAAGGGGGCATTCCATGGTAAATGGTGAAACGTCGTCAGCGTTAGAGCAGGGTAGCCTTTAGTTCGAGCCCATGCCACGACGGTTTGTACCAAGGCAGTGCCAATGCCCCTGCGACTGAAGTCGGGGAGCACATCTACTTCGCGGAGGTGCGCATGCTGCGGGTAGGCGTCCGCGAGTGCAAACCCAACGAGTGTGCCGTCCGTGTACTGGGCTACCCAAAGTCGTCGAGCTTGTTGGGCTTCCTGTAGCACTGCAAGCGAGAGTGTATCATTCCGGAAAGGCGCGGGCAAGTCGGCCACCGGATAAAGCTGATTGGCTGCGCGTTCGATGGCCTGAATGGCTGCGAACTGATGCGGTAACGCCTGCGTGATGTTATACGACATATGCTTGGATAGCCAGAAGATGTAGCGTCGACTTTGTGTCGCTTGTTGAATCTCCGTTGCACACCGCGCGTTGGTGACCTATGCCGACGATACTGAAGTTGATGACTGTATGGAAAAATACCTCGACCTGATTGTTGAAAGCTACACGGGCTATGCGCGTTACCTCTGGCAGGACATCACCAACCCAACGTGGCACAGCTATTTCTGGTGGCTGATTGGCGTCTCCGCGTTCTTCTTCGCCGTTGAGATCCTGCGTCCGTGGCGTCCTAATCAGGCCCGCTTTCGCCGCGACTTTTGGCTGGATGCGTTCTACATGTTTTTCAACTTTTTCCTGTTCTCGCTCGTGTTCTACAATGCGGCGTCGAACGTGGTGGTGGAACTGTTTAACACGTTTCTCGGCTGGTTCGGCATCACTAATTTGGTTGCCATCGAGGTAGGCAGTTGGCCAGTTTGGACACAGTTAGTGGCCTTGTTTGTTTTACGCGACTTTATACAGTGGAACGTGCACCGCTTGCTGCACCGCGTGCCATGGTTATGGGAGTTTCACAAAGTGCACCATTCTGTGAAGGAGATGGGCTTTGCGGCGCACCTGCGTTACCACTGGATGGAAAACATCGTGTACCGCGCCCTCGAATACTTGCCACTTGCCATGGTCGGGTTTGGGATCGATGACTTCTTTGTCGTCCACATCATTACGCTCGCGATTGGCCACTTCAACCATTCAAACCTCACACTCTCCTTGGGGCCGTTTAAGTATCTCCTAAACAATCCACAGATGCACATCTGGCACCATGCCAAAGCGTTGCCCAAGGCGCATCCGTACGGCGTCAACTATGGCATCTCGCTAAGCATTTGGGATTACCTATTCCGCACCAACTACATCCCGCACAACGGCCGCGACATCGAACTGGGTTTTGCAGGCGATGAGGCGTTTCCGCAAGACTTCGTTGGGCAGAGCCTGCACGGGTTGCCCCACCGCCGCAAGACGGCAGCTAGTACCGAGGGGAGCAGGTCCGCCTGAAACTGGCATATGCTTTAAAGGGTACTATGGCCATCAAAACTAACGTAAGAAAACCGACAACGCGGCAGCGCGTTGCTGAGAATATGGCAGAACAACGCAATCAACCTCGCCCCTTGACGGGCATGCCCACCGAAGACAGCCGTGCTTGGTGGGAGCAGTTTCAGCGGCTGCTCGATGAACAGAATGAATGGCCTGCAAGCTATCTGTTCAAGTTCATTGCTCCTAAGGCCGTCCTTGAACAAGTTAAAGCCACATTTGGTGACCATCCGGTTACGGTACGCGCCTCGAAGAAAGGCAACTACCTGAGCGTTTCGGCGCGCCTTGAGGTGGCTTCCAGCGATGATGTTATCGCAATCTATAAGACGGCAGGTTCTATTCCGGGCGTTATCTCGCTGTAAAACACAACGGATTTACGTCGTCCAATACAAAAAAGCCGTGCACCACGTTGGTTGCACGGCTTTTTTGTTCAAAACGTAAGTAGCCGTTAGACACGCATGCTGAAACTGCTCTGTGATTGCTGAGTTGGCATCGCTTGCACTGCGGCATAG
>CAYYHN010000724.1:0-2952 GCA_964471245.1 uncultured Rhodothermaceae bacterium
TTGGTATACGTCGGGCGTCCACATGTGGAAAGGCGCTGCGCTGACTTTGAACAGGAAGCCAATGAGTAGCAAGGCCACACCCGCCCAAAATAGCATGCTGTATTCACTCCCCGCCAGCCCAGCTTCCATTGCTGGTAGGTACATCGTGCCCGTTGAGCCGTAAATAAGGGCGATGCCGTAGAGGAAGAAGCCGGTCGAGAATGCGCCGAGGAGGAAGTACTTGAGTGCACTTTCGATGCCGCGCTGTTCATCGCGCACCAAACCCGTCAGGATGTAGAGACAAATTGACATCGTCTCCAAGCCCACAAAGATCGACACGAGGTTGTTAGCCGTGCCCATTACCATCATCCCTGTGGTGGCGAAGAGAATGAGCGCATAGACCTCACCATAATGGTGCTTGATCTTTTCGAGGTAAGGCTTCGCAAGAATGATGCTAAAGACACCCGCCAGCAGGATCATGATGTTGACGAACGATGCAAAGCCGCCCACACGCTGCATCTCGTAGAAAACCGTATCGGCTGGAGCGTTGATGGCAAACAGTTCGATGACCAATCCCACGGCCAACGCGGCGGTGGCAACATGCGGGATGAGCGGATGGCGCGTGCGAAACGCATCCCACACAATGATCACGAGCCCGACCAGCGTCACAATGACCAAGGGCAGAATCATCCCGAGGTCAGCCAGCATGCCATCGTAGGCCTGAGAGAGTTCCATGTACTGTTTTCAACTAATGCAGCAGATCAACACAAAGGAGCAAGTCGCTCCCCTCCTTATCTAAGGAGGGGCCGGGAGTGGTTGGATAGGCTAAGCTGCCAGCCCGATCTACCACCCCTGTCCCCTCCTTGTCCAGGAGGGGAACTTAATCCTATTTCGTTGGCGCATTCCCATGACACGCCTAGACCCACGAGAAGCCTTCGATGGCGGTTGCCAACGAGACGTCGAGGTCGGTCACCTTATTGCCAACGTCATGCGTCGTCAATTCGACGCGGACGCGGTTATACACGTTGTAGAGTTCCGGATGATGGTTCAACTCCTCTGCAGCAAAACCAATGCGTACGATGAAGCTGACGGCCTCCCGAAAATTACCGAACACGTAGGTCTTCACCAGCTTATCACCGTCCAGCGCCCACCCGTTGAGGCTGGCGAGAGCGGTGCTGATTGCATCGGGTGTTAAGGCGTTTGCCATCATGTTAGGAGTTAAGCGTACCGTATACAGGGGCAACCTCTTGGGCTAGATGATCCAGCCGCTGTAGAAGATGACCCAGATGATGAAGTAGATCGGCAGCAAGATGGGGAGCGAGTACTTGACGATGTAGCCAAAGAACGACGGCGTATCAACACCGTTCGATTCCGCAATTGATTTCACCATGAAGTTCGGAGCATTGCCGATGTAGGACATCGCACCAAAGAACACGGCCGCGACCGAGACGGCTTGCAGGAATGTCGCCGAGGACAGACCCGCGGCATCCGTTACGCCAGCGGCAAATGTTTGTACGTCAGCGGGCGAGCCTACGTCGAGACCAAACTTGCCCATCGAGGCCGCGAGGAAGTTGAGGTAGGTCGGCGCGTTGTCAAGGATGCCAGAGAGCGCACCGGTGCCCCAGTAAATTGGGCTAAGGCCGAGCGTGTCGGCGTTGGCGCTCGCCCATGAGCCGATGAGCGTGAGCGCAGGCTGCATGGTGAGGAAGATCCCAAGGAAGAGCCAGCCAACCTCACGTATGGGCTCGTAGGTGAACTCGTTCTTTTCAAGTACATCCTTGCTCGCCGTCTTGAGTGCGGCGAACATGATAGCAAGCATGATGATCTCGCGGATGCCAAACGGCAGGTGGACATCGCCGAAGTGCAGGCGCGGCACCCAATCGAACACGTTGGGGTCGATGAACACGGAGCAGATGATGAGGGCAACCCACAGAAAGCTCAGCTTGCCTTCGAACGAAATGAGCTTTTCGCCTTGTTGGATCGTTGCCTCGGAGCCTGCCTTGTTCCGCTGATCGATCACGTAGAACACGATCAGGATCATGATCGTCGTCGGGAGCCAGATGTACCAGACGTGTGTGAACGTCCAGAAGAACGGCACGCCGCGCAGGAAGCCAAGGAACAGCGGCGGGTCACCAATCGGTGTGAGCGCACCGCCCACGTTGGCGACGAGAAAGATGAAGAAAACGATGTGGTAGGCTTTCAGGCGGCCCTTGTTCATCTGCATGAACGCTCGGATGAACAACATCGCCGAGCCCGTCGTCGCGATCACATTAGCCGTCACTGAGGCTCCAAACAGGAGGATTACGTTGCTCAACGGTGCGCCTTTCGCATTGATCTTGACGTAGATCCCACTCGCCGCGATAAACAGCGACGCCACGAGCGCGATGAATGCCGAGAATTCTTCCAACGCGTGCATCACAGGCGTGAAGGTGTGCATTCCAAACCAATAGTACAGGCCAACGATCAGGCCCAATCCCACAGCATATTTCGGATAATGGTGATGCCAGTGGTGATGGTAAAACAGCGGCCCGGTGGCAATCATCAGCAGCAAGATCGCGAACGGGATGACGAGCCAAACTGGAGGTACTTCGCCCGCAGCAGGCGTAGGCGCGGCAACGGCCGTAGCGGGTGCAGTATCCGCAACCACTTCGACGGGAGCGTCGGTTGCGGTGTCAGCGGCGAGGACTGGCGTTGGGTGCAGGCTTGCGAACAACGCAAGGCCTAGCATGAGGCAAAAAGCGGCAGGAAAGAATCGCGTGGACATCATCTGGCTGGTCAAATGAGCGAGAAGCAGGTCTAGTTACTGTCCACCTCGAAGGTGCCAGTATCTGCCTGAAATACCGCACCGGGGATCGTCGCTTCTTCCTCCATCTCAAGTACCGCCGCCTTCTTCGCTTCGATCGTCTCTAGCAGGTATGTGGTCGCAGGCTCGCTGATTTTCAGGAACCCGTTCGGGGCAAAGCCCAACACGAA
>CAYYHN010000725.1:0-2950 GCA_964471245.1 uncultured Rhodothermaceae bacterium
TACCTCCTCCACTGAAGTACAACGGCACACGCCCAATGCTTGGGCTTTCTCGTCGGTCAAGGATCGGCTCCACGCGACGACTTCCATCCCAAACGCTTTTGCACGACGGATAACGGCTGCCCCGATGTTACCCGTTCCAATGACGCCCAGCGTGCGGCCCTTGAGCCCTTCAGCTTTGGCATAGTGCTTTTTGCGCCACCGTCCTGCGCGTGCATCTTGCACATTGTCTGGAATGCTGCGATCCAATGCAAGAAGGAGTCCCCACGTCAGTTCAGCGACAGCGACGGCGTTCTTGCCGGGGCAATTGGCAACAAACAACCCAAGCGACGAGGCCGCTTCCACGTCGATATTATCGTAGCCTGCACCAGCGCGGATGACCAACTCCAGCTTTTTGCTGGCTTCCAACGCAGCACGCGGCACTTTGGTCGACCGCACCATCAAGACGTTGGGCTGATGGGTCGCTAGAGCGTCGACCAGCGCCTCGCCTTTCAAGGCTGGATCACTATGAACGGTGTGCCCTGTTTTTGAAAGCGCTTCCGTAGCAGCATCAGCCAATTTATCGGCAATGAGAATGAGCATGGGGCTATCGATCTGAATGAGAAGGAAGCACAGCATATAACGCTTGGCGGTATGCTGTGCAACGCGAGTATTAAAATCGATGCTTATCCATCGAACAGATGCACCAATAAGCCGCTCCGCAGCTTGGGCTCGAACCACGTCGACTTGGGTGGCATTAGCAAGCCTGCATCGGACACGGCGACCAATTCTTCGATGCTGGTGGCGTACATCGAAAACGCCAGTACGGCATCGCCACGATCTACACGGGCTTCGAGTTCACCCGTGCCCCGAATGCCGCCGACAAAGTCGATGTTGGGGTCCCGGCGAATATCTGTGATGTTGAGGAGTGGCTCGAGCACATATTCGCTGAGTCGTGCTACATCGAGCGCATCGGCTACCGTGCCGCGCGTTGAGGCGGGTAACGTGAAGGCATGCCATGCGCCATCGACGTAGCAGCACACCTCACCGGGTGAGCTCGGCGCAGTATGGTCGACGTTTCGTCGCAATCCGAACGGTTCGAGTGCCGTCAGCAAGTCCTCGGATGACATGGGGAGCGCCTTCACGATGCGGTTATATGACAGAATCCGCATATCCGGCATCGGGAATAGCACGGCCGGGAAAAATGCTGCTTCTCCGGGTATTTCGCCTTTCGATCGCAAGGCTTCTGCTGCTCGGCTTGCCGCTTTGCAGCGGTGGTGCCCATCGGCAATGTACAGGTTGGAGATGTCGGCAAAAGCCTCCACCAAGCCGTTCACATCGGCAATCTGCCAGACGGTGTGCTGCACGCCATCGACGGCTTCGAAGTCGTAGAGCGGGGCGGTGTTCAAGGTGTCAGCAATGATGCTGGCCACGGCATCGTCCGCTTTGAACGTCATCATTACCGGCTCAGCATGGGCACGCTGCTCTAGCAGATGGCGCGTCCGGTCATCTTCCTTGACAGGGCGCGTCAGCTCATGCTTGAGGATGACTTCGTTATCATAATCGGCAACCGAGACACACCCGAAGATACCGGTTTGCGCTTGCCCATTCATGATGAGCCGATACACATACAAACTTGGTGCTTCATCCAGCGTGGTGTAGTCAGCCGAGGCAAATGCGTTCAGGTTTGCAGCACCCTGCGCATACACGTCGTCCGCGTGTTCATCGATGCCCTCAGGCAGGTCAATTTCGGGGCGAATGACGCGTAAGAAGCTTTTGGGTAGGCCTTCGGCTAAGGCACGTGCTTCTGCTGTGCTGATGACATCGTACGGTACACAGGCCACCTCGCGAACATCAGAAGGAAGCGGGCGCAAGGCTCGAAACGGATGCAAATGTGCCATATTTCTTTGTTGTAAACCTGTCGAACGCAGGCAATTGATCGGCGAAATGTGAGGCGGCAAGCTAACCATTCCCCGTCTTTTCCGCTTCACCATAAAAAGAAAAGCGTGCCAAGGCAAATGCCCGGCACGCTTATCACATTCGTTTTCGTCAATCAGCCTATGCGTCGTCGTCTTCGTGCTTGGTGTCTTCGTCGTGGTGGTTACGCGAACCGCAACATCCACCACGGGCAAAAAGCCAGATCACAAACCCAAAAATGACCCATGGGAGCCACCCGTGCATGTAGAAATTGGGAAAGAAGTCAAGATCGATATTGAACGCCAAGAAGAACAACAGTCCTAACGTGACAATCAATGGTATGCGCGAGTAGTCTTTCATAGTGGTCCCCCGTGGTCAAGCTGATGGAACCCCATACGGACTGCATGCCTGCATGTTACGCATGGTCTTGAATTCAGGGACCCTATTTACATCTTGTGACATACAGAGGACGTTCCCTGCTTCTTATTGCTCGATCCATAGGATCCGGTATCCCTTAGCCTCCCTATCGTCAGGAACCTTCATATTTTGCCTGCGTGAAGCTCTATGGAGCCAGATCACGTGACGCAATGATTACGATTTTAGCAGAGGATGAGCAGGTGATGGTCGTGGATAAACCGATTGAGGTCGCCACGATTCCAGAGCGCAATGCCGACCAACCTTCGGTGCAAAAGCTCTTAGAAGCGGAGCATGGGATTCGCCTTTTTGTTGTGCATCGGTTGGACAAACCCGTCAGTGGCGTGTTGGTCTTCGCCAAAGATGCCGCGACGCATCGCCACTTGAATCAGCAGTTCGAGCAACGCCTCGTCCGCAAGCGCTACGTGGCTCTCTGCCATGGCAACCTGCGCGGTCGGCGCGGCCGCAGCGACGCCCCCATCCGACGGTTTGGCTCAGGGCGCATGGGCGTCGATGCTCAGCGCGGGAAGCCCTCAGAAACCGCATGGGAGGTTCTAGATCGTACCAACGAATACAGCCTTGTATCCTTGCGACCGCACACGGGTAGACGCCACCAACTCCGCGTCCATCTCTACGACCGCGG
>CAYYHN010000726.1:0-2948 GCA_964471245.1 uncultured Rhodothermaceae bacterium
GTTGATCCAGCAGGTCGCCCAAGAGTACCTGCGGTCGACCAACCGCACCATCTTGACCATCGAGCCCGCCTTCACCGCACCGCAGCAACCGGCGGGTTAATCCTGCGATGCAGGATGAGTGGGGGACGTGCGGTGCACGCCGTATGGATGTATGGGGGCTCCGCGAAGTGGATTATACTTGGCTGCCACGCCCTGCCCTCATACTCGTCAACCAGACGACCCCATACGCGAGCAAAGCGAGCCCTCACCCTCATCCGCAGGATACCCCCACCCAGCGCCCCGCGCTCCCCTTTCACGAACAACGTGAGTCCTCAAAACGTCATGAAACATCTCCTCTCTTTCCTCCTGCTCGCGCTGTTGGTTCTTCCAACGCAGGCACAGCAGACGCCACCGCCGGGTGGCGAGCCAAAGGACTTCGACCTTCCGAATCAAACCAACTTTACCCTAGACAACGGGCTGCAAGTGACGCTGGTACCCTACGGCGCATTGCCCAAGGTGTCGATCCAAGCCGTCGTGCAGGTGGGCAATGTCGATGAGACCAGCAGCGAAGTCTGGCTCGCCGACTTGATGGGCGACCTGATGCAGGAAGGCACCACGACGCGCTCCTCGGAGCAAATCGCACAAGAGGCCGCACAGATGGGCGGCTCGGTGAACATAGGCGTGGGACTGGACCAGACGACGGTCTCGGGCACAGCCTTGTCTGAGTTCGGACCCGATATGGTGGCACTGATGGCTGACGTGCTGTTAAACCCGAGCTTCCCTGAAAACGAACTCGACCGACTCAAGCGCGACCGCCTGCGTCAGGTATCAATCGCGCAGACGCAACCGGGCACGCTGGCACAGATCCAGTTCCGCGAAGTGATGTACGGCGACCACCCGTACGGCCGCCTCTTCCCAACAGAAGCCATGCTGAACGGCTACACGCTTGACGACATCCGCAGCTTCTACACCGACAACTTTGGCGCAAACCGGACACACATCTACATCTCGGGCATGTTCAATGCCCGTGCTATGGAACGCGCCGTCCGCGACGCCTTCAGTGGCTGGGCAGCAGGGAGCGACCGCACGATCCCCTCCGCTGCGCCAACGAGCCAGCGAGCCATCTACTTCACCGACATTCCCGGTGCGGCCCAGTCCAACGTCTACATCGGCCTGCCAACCATCGACCCGTCGCACCCCGACTATGTGGCAATGCAGGTCACCAATAGCTTGCTGGGGGGCTCGTTTGGTTCGCGCATCACGCGCAATATCCGCGAGGACAAAGGCTACACGTACTCGCCGTTCAGCCAAGTCTCGTCGCGCTATCGTGATGCGTTCTGGGCACAGGTTGCGGCCATCACCACCGAGGTCACGGGCGCGGCCATCCAAGAGATCTTTTTCGAGATCGACCGCCTGCGCAATGAGCCGCCAAGCGCGGAAGAACTCGACGGCATCAAGAACTACATGGCTGGCACGTTTGTCCTCCAGAACTCGTCGCGTCAAGTTTTCTTATGCTACCGCGCCCACCTAGATCTACACGGCCTGCCTGGCAGTTACCTGACCAACTACGTGCAGAACGTCTTCGCCGTCACCCCGGCCGACGTGCAACGCATCATGCAGGAATACATCCGCCCAGATGAGATGATGATCGTCATCGCAGGCGATGAAGCTTCCGTACGCAGCCAAGTCACGCAATTCGGAAGCGTAATGGACTAGCACTCGCGCCCAGCGTTGCCTCGCGGGTACTTGGGTTTTGGTTTTTTGTGCTTGGTAACAGCCAACCTACGACGGTGTTAATCAGCATCCACCAAGTGCCAACAGAAAAGCCCCGGTTTTTGCCGGGGCTTTTCTGTTACTAGGGTCGTTAATACCTGATGGTACGAAATCACATTACGCGTATACAGCATAGCTTGGCTAAGCCTTCAACAACAAAACATCTCCACTTCCCAGTCGAAGAGGGCTGCCATCTACATCACACACCTCTTCCCATAACTCCCTATGATCTGATTCATTGTCTATAATGACACGAAAATCAGAATATCCAGCAGCGATCTCAGGCAGCACAAACGCCTGCATTGGGGGATTTAACGCGTTCTGATCACAGAAGCGAAGGCAACGCAAAGCATCTTGAAGCTGCTTTTTCTTGGTTACGAGCTCAGCGGCTCCGTTGGTCTCTCGAATAGCTTCTGCAATTCTCTCAAGATTAGCCTCAAGCTGGGCAATGGCTTCGTCAAAACGTCCCATTCACATGCTCGGATGCGCATTACTCAACTAGCCGTTGGCAGCCTGATAAGCTTCCCAGTCGGCTAGGAATTTGGCGAGGCCGTTGTCGGTCAGGGGGTGCTTGAGCATTTGCTTGATGACCTTGAGCGGCATCGTGGCGACGTCAGCGCCGAGCATAGCGGATTCGACGACGTGCATCGGATGGCGGATGGAGGCGGCGAGGACTTCGGTCTCCAAGCCGTAGTTGGCGTAGATCTGCACGATCTGGCCAATGAGGTCCATGCCTGTGGTCGAGATATCGTCGAGGCGGCCGATGAAGGGGCTAATGTAGGTAGCTCCTGCCTTGGCGGCGATCAGTGCCTGCGTCGGTGAGAAGCAGAGCGTGCAGTTGGTCTTGATGCCTTCCTCAGTGAACGTCTTGATGGCTTTGATGCCGTCGAGGATGAGCGGCACTTTGACGACGACGTTGTCATGGATCTTCGCCAACTCGCGGCCTTCAGCAAGAATACCCGCATAGTCCGTCGCTACCACTTCAGCCGACACATCGCCATCGACGATCTCGCAGATCTTGAGGATGTGCTCGTGGAAGTCGGAGCCGCCCGCTTTTTTCATGAGCGACGGATTGGTCGTGACGCCGTCGAGGACGCCCATGTCATTGGCTTCGCGGATTTCGTCGAGATCGGCAGTATCGATAAAAAACTTCATGATTATTCGGTCAGAGGCTGGTGGGACGGTCGCACGGAACG
>CAYYHN010000727.1:0-2945 GCA_964471245.1 uncultured Rhodothermaceae bacterium
GCCACCAATGCGGACCGCGTGTACATGATCGGCCGGGGCATTGAAGTCGAAGACGAGCGGTTGGGTATTGTTGCCGAGTATGAAGGTCGCCGTCAGGGTACCCGTGATGGGCTCGGTGCGCGCGCGAGGGATGTGGATGTCGTACGCGTAGCGCAGGTCGTCGATCATGCGGGCGCGGTAGTGCGCAAGCTCCCACGGGATGCCGGGTCCAATCACGTCAGGCGGCTGGGGTTGGTCTTCAGATTGGCAGGCGGTGAAGCTGAACAAAGCCCCCACAAGGCAGCAGGCAAACAGGGCAAGGCGGTTCATCGGCGAATAACGACGTGGCACAAACGGTGCTGACAGCGGCAAAACAGGCCACGTCAGCGCGCTAAGATAGCAGATTTAGGCCATCTCTGGCTGAAAAACCCATACAGGCAAACGCTACACCAAATCGCGCCCTCAAGTCGCGCCCGAACACGCCGATACCGACAGGAGCCAGAACCTACGCTAACGTACTCGCCAGCATCATGTCTTGGATCAAACACATCATCGTCGACCTCTGCGTGACGGCTATTGTCGTCATCGCGGCCTTTTCTGCAGCCACATGGGCGACGTGGGCCTTGCTTGTCTACACGCCGTTCCTCGTGGTCATGAAGTTCATCGGCTTCCTTGCCGTCGGCTTCACGCGCAAGCTAAAGCGTGACAGCGGCGGCGTTCCGAACGCAGTCTACCACCTGCTCTATGCCGCCAACCTTAGCCTACTCGCTTTCGGCGGCCTGTGGTTGCTCGCCGGGCAATGGGCGGCCATCTGGCTCCTTTCCATTGCAACCGAATGGCGGTTACGACCAACCTTGCGCGCAGCATTGAGGGGTGGGGCATGAAGCGTTCGTTTTTATCCTGCGGTCTGCTCCTCCGGTAAGCTGAACAAGTCTTCCACCTGCACATCAAAGAGCTTCGCAAGCTTGAGAGCCAACTCCGTAGAAGGCACGAAACGTCCTGTCTCGATAGCATTAATGCTTTTGCGGGTGACGCCAATCCTAGCTGCTACCTCGGCTTGGGTGAAGTTGTGCATCGCACGGTGCACCTTCAATGTATTGTTGAGGCGTTTGGTCATCGATTTAGCTGCTGGAAGCGAATAAATGCTGTGATTACGCCACTGCCAATGGACACATGCGCTAAAATGTGTGCTGGCAACTCGGGTACAAAAAAGGACACCAGCAAAACGGCTAGGATGTTTACAATCAATACGGCTACAAAACCATCACGGAAAGCCTGGTTGCGAACGATCTCAACACGTTCGTCTTCAAAAACAACAGATTCCTCTTGGTGATGTTGAGTCTGCCGTAACCCGATGAGTCCATAGATGAATAAGCCGTATCCGAGGAGGCAGCATAGACTTAAGATCACGTGCAACACGGGTGGACCATGTAGATAGGTTGTGATCTCTGCCAAGATATACGACGTCAGACCAACGCCTAGTCCTAGGACCATTTGTTTGGTTTTATGATCGTGCCTCGTTTCAATCGCTTCGTGTGAATGCATAATTTTGGGGTGGTTTAGGTTATTAATTGTAACCTTTACTACCCTTGATGGGTCTAAAAGGTTGCACGTCTGGCAAAAGAAATTCTCAGGATCAACGCTCTTCAGATTTGTGGGTGGACACGTGTCGTTAAGATGAGCTACCTTCTTGATAAATCATCCACCCGAGAGTTGTTCAGGCGATGGCCACTGCTTTTACCCATGCTTTTGTCGGGGCTGCATTAGCTACCGTCGCACCAAAGCCCGTGCCTGTTGGTAGGTTAGCGTTGACGCTCGCGATCTTGGCTGCCGCGCCTGATCTCGACGTGATTGCCTTCAGCTTAGGGATTCCATATGCCCATCCGTTGGGGCACCGGGGTGTCACACATTCGCTCCTGTATGCGGCTGTACTTGCTCCGCTGGTCACGCTACTCTTTCGCCACTACGTCACGGCGTTCTCAGGGGCTTGGTGGAAGCTTTGTGGCCTCGTCTTCCTCGCCTCAGCCTCGCATGGCTTTCTTGACGCTTTTACCGACGCAGGTCTCGGTGTCGGCTTCTTTATTCCTATCGAAAACAGCCGCTACTTCTTCCCGTTTCGCCCTTTGGCAACCTCACCGATTGGCGTCGAAGCCTTCTTCACCGAACGCGCGTGGCGCATTCTCGCCAACGAGTTCACGTGGGTGTGGTTGCCTACATTGGTAGGCATGGCTATCGCCTTCATCACGCGCCGCGGGATGCAAGCGTCTTCCCAAGCTCAACGTGCTCGTCAAGCTTCCCAAAAGGCCAACGACTAACGGCCAATGGCGTCCTACAACAACACCAAATACGTCAGCTTGAGCACGCCGACGCGGTCGTTTAGCAGCAGGTCACGCCGAGGATCGAAGAGGATTTCGTCGTCGTCGGCGAAGTGGTAGGAAGTGTTGAAGACGAGGAAGAGGTCGCTGCCGGGCGTATGGATCCAGTTGATGCGGATGTTGGCTTGCGGGTCGCGCGAGAAGTTGTCGTATTGGACGAGCGCACGGGCGAACAGGTCGCGGTTGATAGCGCCGAGGATCGAGAGCGACAGCGTGGTCGCTTCGAACTCACCGTTGGTGACGGGCAGGTCGATGATCGAGTGGTTGATGCCGCCTGTCAGTTCGAGGTGGCGCGACTGCCGGAACCCGACTTGGCCGTTGAGGTCGGTGCGGGTGCCATTGAAAAAGTCACCGAAGGCTCCGCCTGCCGAGACGAACATGCGGCGGCTTGAATCCGTTTCGCCATCGACTTCGAAGATGCCAAATGTGTAGTCCTTGGCCGGAATGACGGCACCGGGGCGGATCTCGAACGGCACGTCGAGGCGCTCAAACTGCCGTTCGTATTCGAAGCTGATCCGGTCGCGGCGGTTGAACTCTATGGTTGTGCCGAGGCCAAGCTCCGTCGTTTGCTTTTCGTTGTCTTGCCCGGTG
>CAYYHN010000728.1:0-2944 GCA_964471245.1 uncultured Rhodothermaceae bacterium
CTAAGCCGTACACCCTGATATGCGCACCAAGGCCGCATAACCCTAGCCTCCCACCCAATTAATCACGTGATGGAAGGCACTGGACAAAATAGCGAGCCAGACCTGCACATGGTGCTGCAGGCGTTCGCGCAACTGCCGCAGCGCTTTCGTCATGCGTGCCTCAACGGTTTTCTGAGACACGTCCATGACGGCCGCAATTTCACGGTACTTCAACCCATCAAAACGGCTCAGCAAGAACGTGTCGCGTAGCATAGCCGGCAGTGCTTCGATAGCTGCATGCACGTCGGGTGCTACATCGAAGTGTTCGACGGGGGCAATGGTGGGTGTCGGGCGCGCAGTCTGCTCGTCGCGGTACGCCTGCCGCACCGTCTGGCGACGATAGCGATCGATCAGCATCAGGTTGGCGCTACGGAAGAGGTACGCCCGGACGGACTGCTCAGGATCGAGCTTCTTGCGATGCTGCCAGAGACGTAAGAAAAGATCTTGGACAACATCCGCAGGTGTTTCACTCAATTTATTAGGCAAGCGACGTGCTATGAAGCGATAGAGTGATTCATAGTGCCGTTCAAAAAGCTGCCGGAAGGCGTCCTCATCAGAGGTTTGCAGGCGTGCAGTAAGCACAGCGTCGGACGCCAATTGAGGCATGGGTACCTTGACTACCAGTGGATGAAGAAACAGCTAGCGTTCTCCCTTACGCTGCGCTAGATGCCAAGTTCGTCGAGCGGTTAGTATAAGTTGGATGTGCAGTACACATCAGAAAGCCCCCAGTGCAGCCCCCAATCGACGTACCAGACAGTCTCTAAGATGAGCCATAATTGGCGTTCTGTACGGATGCGTTGGAAGGTGGGAGACCCGACGTGTATTTTGCAGTATCGTCAAAACTAACCCAACGTGCTCACCAAACCCTGTACGCTGTGGACGCTGATCGCTGGAAACGTCTTGCCGCCTTGTTTGAAGGTGCTCTTGCCTTGCCGCCTGCCGAGCGTGCTGCCTTTATCGCTGCCGCCTGCCCCGATGACCCGTCGTTGCAACGCGAACTGGAGGCGATGCTTGCCGAGGACGAAGCTGCATCTGGCTTCCTCGCCGACCTCGGAGCTGACGCCCATGCGGCCCTTGCCGACGCCACACCCGACACATGGGTCGAGCAGCAGTTGGGGCCTTATCGCCTGTTGCGCGAACTCGGACGCGGCGGCATGGGGCGTGTCTACCTCGCCGAACGCACCGACGAAGCCTTCCGCCAACAGGTCGCCCTTAAGCTCCTTGCAGACGCCCGGCATCGCCCCGAACTGATGCGTCGTTTCCTAGCCGAGCGACAAATCCTTGCCCGGCTGACCCATCCCAACATTGCTCGCTTGCTGGATGTCGGGGTAGCCGATAATGGCACGCCCTATTTCGTGATGGACTATGTGGATGGCATTCCGCTTACCACATGGTGCGACACCCATCGTTTGGACGTACCTGCGCGCCTTAAGCTCTTCGAATCCGTATGTGAAGCCGTCCAATACGCGCACCAGAACCTTGTTGTGCATCGCGACCTCAAGCCCTCCAATATTCTTGTGACGGCAGATGGCACCGTCAAATTGCTCGACTTTGGCATTGCCAAACTGTTGGACCAGTCGGATCTGCTGGATGACCCAGCCGCCATGCCAGTCACGCGTACGGGGTTGCAACTGATGACACCTGAATACGCCGCACCCGAACAAGTCCGTGGCGCAGCGATCACCACTGCGACAGACGTGTACCAACTCGGTGTCGTGCTTTACGAACTGCTTACAGGTCGTCGCCCGTATCGGTTGGCAAGCCGTATTCAGCATGAAGTCGCGCGCATCATCTTAGAAGAACCGCCGACGCGTCCTTCTACGGCCGTTATCAGTAAGGCTACCGAGGCTGACGCCGTACCAAACACAGCCACGCTGAGCGAAGCACGCTCGACCACACCAGAGCGCCTCCGCAAACGCCTTACGGGGGATCTCGACACGATCATCCTCATGGCGCTGCGCAAAGAGCCCGAGCGCCGGTACCGATCTGCCGAGGCGCTGGCCGACGACTTGCGACGCCACCGCAGCGGTCACCCTGTACAGGCACGCCCGAATGCCCTCGGTTATCGAATCGCCACCTTTGTACGCCGCAACCGCGTGGGTGTCGGTGCGGCGATGGCTGTAGTGTTAGCCCTTGCTGTTGGCTTAGGGGTCGCGATCTGGCAAGGCCAAGAAGCGGCGGCCCAACGCGATGAGGCCCGGCGGCAAGCCGTGCAAGCGGAGGCCGTACGGGATTATCTCGTCGGCCTATTTGAAGTCTCCGACCCAGATGTCGGTGGTGGCGAAGTGCTCACGGCACGCGACCTGCTCGACCGTGGCGCCGAGAATGTGCTGACTGAACTACGCGGTCAACCCGAGATGCAGCAGCCACTGGTGCAGACGCTCATTGAAGCCTATGCCAATCTCGCCGAGTTTGATGCAGCTGGTGCACTTGCCCAAGCACAAGAGGAGATCTTCAAAGCCGCTGGCGACTCGCTCGGATTAGCGGCCAGTCTAAACGATCAAGGTCTTGTTTTACTCTACCAAGGCCGCCTAGACGAAGCGGAGCCCCTGTTGCGCCGTGCACGTGCCGTGCGTGAACGTCTTTTGCCAGCGGGGCACTTGGATATCGCCCGTACCCTAAATGACCTCGGCCTGCTTGCGCGCGAGCGTGGCAACACAGAGGAAGCCGAGCACTTGTTGCGGACATCGCTGACCTATAAAGAAGCACATTACGACGGCCCCCATCAATCCATCACCACGTCCCAGAACAACTTGGCGAACGTACTCACTAATGCCGGGCGGTACGATGAAGCTGTGCCCATATACGAAGCGGCACTCGCTACTCAACGCAATCTTTTGGGTGATGATCATGTCGATGTAGCACGGTCGCTCGATAACCTAGGCGTGGCCTTAGTCTATCAAGG
>CAYYHN010000729.1:0-2942 GCA_964471245.1 uncultured Rhodothermaceae bacterium
CCGGGCGGATTCGAACCGCCGTACAGGGTTTTGCAGACCCTTGCCTAGCCACTCGGCCACGGCACCATATGCGCCGATGTGCACATAGCACGCCCGGCAGGACTCGAACCTGCAACCTGCGGATTAGAAGTCCGCTGCTCTATCCGGTTGAGCTACGGGCGCAGGTATTCAAAAGAACAATGTCGGGGCGGCAGGATTCGAACCTGCGACCTTCTGGTCCCAAACCAGACGCGCTAACCGGGCTGCGCCACACCCCGAAATCGACTTACCGCAATGCTAAGTCCAAATCTGTAGCCATTACAGACGAGTACAGCAACAGGATTAACCCTGTAGTGCTTTCACTTCGTCTTTTGCGGTACTCTGCTCCACCATTTTCTGGCGGAAGCTGTACTGACCGTTCTGCTTTTTGAAGGCGACGACCAGTTTCACCATGTCCTTGTGGTCTTGGTTACGACCACGGTCGGTACGCTGGTTCTTGTTGACTTTCTTTGCCATTGCAGGATCCTCCAACAGTGCGCCCGAGGCGCAAGCTGTCTACTTGATTTCGCGGTGCAGGGTATGCTTGCGGAGCTTCGAGTTGTACTTCTTCAGCTCCATACGTCCGGGCGTGTTACGACGGTTTTTCATCGTCGCATAGCGCGAGGTGCCGGGTGCTTCGGTGCACTCCAGAATCACCTTCAGGCGGACATCTTTGCTTTTCTTCGCCATGATTCGCGTTCGGTTGTGCGGTTACTAGATCTTGATGCCTTTCTTGCGGGCATCGTCCAGCACAGCCTTGATGCCTTTCTTGTTGATCGTCTTGATCGTGCTCGCCGATACCTTCAGCGTGACCCAGCGGTCTTCTTCGGGCACGTAGAAACGTTTCTTCTGTATGTTCACACCAAAGCGACGCTTCGCCTTGTTATGCGCGTGGGAGATCGTGTGACCAGCTACTGGCCCTTTCCCCGTCAATTGGTCTCGTCTTGCCATCGTCTTGGTCCGTTCGGATGCACTCGGCATCACGTAGTCAATAGACACAAAAGGCCGCCAACGCGGCCGAAGAAGATTAATATAGCCACACCACTACTTTTCCGCAAAAGCAGAAAGCGCGCAAATGCTCACCCGACGCCGAATTCTACGTGAAGGTGTGCTTTATGATGCGCCATCACCTTGCGGCGGGGTGTCGATCGACAGGTGTGGAAGCGTGGTCGACTGGAAGCAGTCGAAGAGCGTGTCGGCGCGAAGACCTAGACGTAGGGTTTCGAGCGGGATGACTTCTTCGGGTGGGATGTTGCCCAAATTCACGTTGGGCCCCATGCGGCGAATGAACCACACCTGCTGGGCTTTCTTGGGCGCTTCGAAGATGACGCGGTCCTGCCCAACCATGTCGACAATCTCATCGACCAAACCGGAGCGGACTTCACCGTTGCCCCGAAAAAGACCTACGGTGCCGCTCTCGCGTGCTTCACAGATGACGTGCCAGCTTCCAGCTTCGAACTCGGCGCGGATCAGTTGCACCCACTTATAAGGTGGCATGATCTCTTCCTTATCCTTGGAGCCGACTTCACTCAGGACGACAAAGTCTTTTGAGAGCTCGCGGATGCACTCCAGCTTGTCCTCGTGCGGAATGTCGAGCGTACCATCCGACACTTCAAGGTGCGTAATGCCCAACTCGTTCAGCACGCGGCGGTACGTGTCGAGTTGCTTGCGCATGTAGAAGGCTTCGAACAGCGTCCCACCAAAGTAAACTGGAATATTGGCGCTGCGGTAGATGTCGAGCTTGCGCTGGAGGCCGGGCGTAATTACGGCCGTGCCCCATCCCAGCTTGGCTACGTCGATGTACTCGGCGGCAACATCGAGCATGTCCTCTACCTGACGCGCCGAAAGGCCTTTATCGAGCGTGAGCGTCATGCCCGTTTCGCGGGGCTTTTCGGGACGTTCAGGAATCCCGATCATGTCAAATTGCTTGTGGATCATGCGTGTAGAATACAGCTTGTATCGAATGGTGGGCGCTCAGCCAAGAGGCTGACGTAAGCGTGCCCGTGCATGGAGAGGGCCTACAAATATACGAAAACGTGCGTTTAGGACAGGTAGGCCTTGGTTTCTTCATACAGAGCCACACCACACGCATCGCTCAGCCATCCATGCTTACAGCCTCAGCAGGTTCGATGGAGGCTGCCCGATACGCCGGGTACCACGCCGCCAAAATGCACAGGCCCATCGAGATCGTGGCGATCAGGAAAACGTCGAGCCACTCGATGGCGACGGGGTAGGCGTCTAAGAGAAACGACTCGGCATTTTGGATAGGGACGAGGCCATAGTGTTGCTGCAATAAGGCCAACGTCAGGCCCAACACCAATCCCGTTCCCGCACCGCCTATGCCGATCAGCAAGCCTTCGTTGAGGAAGATCCGGCGGATGTTTTTGCGTGAGACGCCCATCGCACGTAGTACCCCTACATCGCGGCGCTTTTCGATAACAACCATCGTCAACGATGCGACAATGTTGAAGGCGGCCACAACAACGATCAGCAAAAGCACCGCCGAGGCACCCCACTTTTCGAACTGCATCACGTTGTAGTGTGTGCGCTTGAGGTCGTACCATGTCTGGACTTGGTATTGCGCAGCGTCAAGATCGGCTTCGAGTTGGGCTTTGATGGCAGCGGCGTCATCAAGGTCGTCGAGGCGCAGGTCAATGCCTGAGACTTGGTCACCCATCCGAAAAAGCCGTTGTGCTTCTTCTAGACCGATGTAGACGTGGTTCTCATCGGAAACGGCCTCCATTGTATATAGGCCACGCACCTCAAACCGCGAGAACCGAGGTCCGGAGAAGAACGACGAAAACATCTGCTCAATGCCTTGCGCCGAAAGCACGGCCACTTGGCTGGCTTGCATGTCACCGCCCGCAGGCAACGCGTCCAAAATCCTCCCCAAGGTCAAGCCCAAGATGATACCGGGACGCCCA
>CAYYHN010000730.1:0-2940 GCA_964471245.1 uncultured Rhodothermaceae bacterium
TGGCCGCAGCTCATGCCTTCGAGCTTGAGGGTTTCTTTGGTTTGCATGGTTGGTTTTGCTTCGTGTTAGGAGGAAAGTGGCGACGGCGCGGCAGGTTCTATCGCCTTGCCGTCGAGGGCATCGAGGATCGGGCAAGCGCTGGTGGGCCCGTGGCCGCAGCACGCGTCGATCAGTTCGGAGAGCGCGGCGTGAATGCGTTCGAGGTCCCGCAGCTTCGCTTCGACTTCGGTGCGCTTGGCACGCGCACGGCGGCGCACTTCCCCGGCATCGGCAGTGGCATCGACGCGCAGGTCGAGTAATCCGCGAATCTCGTTCAGGCTGAACCCAAGTTGCTGGGCTCGCTGGATGAACTGGATGCGTTCGACATAGCTAGCGTCGTAGTGGCGATAGCCGCTGGGCGTGCGCGGCGGATCGGGAATGAGGCCGCGCTGCTCGTAGAACCGCACGGTCTCGCTGCCCACACCCGCTTGCTTAGCTACTTGACTGCGTGTCATGATGGCGCTCCTTGATTTAATGCCGTACCTATACTTCTTGTAGTATACTACAAGGTTCTGGCCTTCGCATCTATTTCATCAAAACACGCCTACATCCAACAAAAAAGGCGACGCTGTAGAGAGCATCGCCGTTGGCAATGGGAGAATGGGAGCGGGAGAATGGGAGAATGGGAGAGTGGGAGAGTGGGAGAGTGGGAGAGTGGGAGAAGTTAGGGGCAACGGCTTGTCATCGTCTCCTTGACTCTTCGATTCTTTCTACCCCTCCATTCCGTGGTCGTTCATCACGCTACATGACGGAGTAGGCAACGTGCCCGAACCTAGTACCGATAGCCACGCATTACGAGCGGCTGGTATTCGGCGTGGCGACGGATGAAGCTGGCGATGAAGGGGCACAATGGAATTACAACGAGCTCGTTGTCGCGTGCGTATTGCAAGCCTGCATGTGCGAGCTTCGAGCCAAACCCTTGTCCTTCAAGGCCGATGGGGACTTCAGTGTGTGTAAACACGATCTTGCCTTTGGGTAGCATGTACTGCGCAAACGCAACGTGGTCGCCAACGTGTAGCTCAAACCGGAGCTTTGCGGGATTGTTGACGACGGTTGCTTCAGTTGGGGCGGTAGACATGGCATTGGGCACGTACGTGAACGAAGATCAGGTGGCGTGTCAATGCGGGGCGTCTAGATCTGTTCCGTCTACGGCGGTGTCTTCAGCAGGCGGGAGTTGGTATGGTTCGGTCGGTGGTGCCAAGCGGCGAAGGATGATCAGCGAAAGGTCGTCGCTGGGCGGTGCCTCGCCTACAAAGCGGTCGAGGGCACGCAGCAACCGCTCGCCGATATAATCTGCGGGTTCGTCGGGGCGTACAAGGCGAGGCAACAAGGCAGCCAAGCGTGCTTCGCCGAAGAAGGCTCCGGCTTCGTTGCGTGCTTCGGTGAGGCCGTCCGAGTAGATGAACATCACATCGTCGGGCAGCAGATCGGCAACCTGCTCCGAGAAGCTGAGGCGCGTTGAGAGGCCAAGCGCGGGGCCACCTTTGGCCAACTCCTCGACCACGCCATCGCGAATGATGAGTGGTGGCATGTGGCCTGCGTTAAGGTAACGGACGGCACCGTTGTTGGCTTCCAACTGTACGTACGCGAGCGATGCAAAGCGACCGGGCAGACCATCGCGGCAGAAGATGCGGTTGACTTCAGTGCCGAGGTCCGAGAGGGTGGCTTGGCTCGGTGCGAGTGTGCGTAGCGTCGCTTGGAGTTTCGCCATGAAAAGCGCTGCTGGCAGTCCCTTACCTGAGATGTCGCCGAGGGCTACGTTAAGCCGTTCGTTCGGGAGGTACTGGTAGTCCACCATATCGCCGCCGACTTCGTTGGCAGGCTGCGTATAGATCCAGACATCCCAGCCCGGAAAGTCTGGCATCTCGTCGGGCATCAGCGCAAACTGGACTTGCCGACCCGCTGCCAGCTCATCTTGGGCCAGCATTTTGTCCTTGAGTTCGAGCAGCAACACGACCATGAGCAGCAAAAAGCCCGCGATCAATTCGGGGCCACTCGCACTAAACCCAGCTGCAAAAAAGATGAGGCTGGCGAGTAGCAGCATCCGGCGTGAGGGCGGCAGCTTGAGTACAAGGCTCTTCATCAGCCAGCCTGTCCCCGCAAGCCAGCGCTGCACCTGGTTCATCTCGCCCAGCTTGGCCTGCTCCTCGTCATCCAGATAAAACTGGTACAAGTCCCGAAAGTCGCGGCGCAGCGAAAGGTCGGCGGTGCGAAAATCTTCGATAATCGTATCACCGAACGAAGGCGCTTCGTCGGTGGTGGTGCGTCTTTTTTTATCCGAGGCGTCGTCCATGCGGGCGGGGTGGGCGTCGCGGCTAGTTTAGGTGGTGACGGTCGTTGTAATGACCGTTGTTGTAATCGTGGTAGCAATCAGGGCGGCCTCAATCGCTTCGATGGCAGCGCGAGTAGCCTCGCTCACCTTGTTTGTGGCGATCAGTGCCTCAATGTGGGCCTTACGTGCTTTGAGCGCCTTGCGCTCGAACGTATGACTGAGCAAGCGGCCATGATGAGCGAGCGCGAGCAAGATAAGCGTTCGGGGAGCGATCTCCGCATGATCCTCGAAGATGGCAGCTCGTAGCCGATCTGCGACTGCGTCTTCGTAGCTGGCGTCGGCTTCGGGGTAATGCGTGCGTTCGAAAAAGAGCAAGAACTTGCGCTGCTCCGCACCGAGGACGCCGCGTGCCACGAGGTTATCGGCAATACGATTGCGCAGCTTCGGCAAATTGCCCAACTTTGTGACCCATTTGCTCAATACAGCGGGTTGGTTGGCTTGCTGAAGATGAATGTGTGCCTCATCGAGCAGGGGACGTCCCAGCGGTGTGGTGTCGGCAACGGTGAAACGCGCCTTCTTGCTGGGTACGAGCATCAGACGTTCATGCAAAAAAAGCTCGGCAATGAGCG
>CAYYHN010000731.1:0-2938 GCA_964471245.1 uncultured Rhodothermaceae bacterium
GGCCTCACCGAGGCAGGCCGCGCTGTCATCCAGCGGCAAGAGGAGTTGGGCATCACGATCGATCTTGCGCACGTTGCACCCGCTGCTATCGACGATATCCTCGCAATGGCGACTAAGCCCGTCGTGGTCTCGCATACGGGCGTGCAAGGCACATGTCCCGGCCCGCGAAACCTCAGCGATCGTCACATCGACGCGATTGCGGCCAACGGCGGCGTCATCGGCATTGGCTACTGGGCGGCCGCCGTCTGCGACGTGACGCCCACCACCATCGTCCGCGCCATGCGCTACGTCGCCGACCGCGTTGGCATCGAGCACGTAGCCCTCGGCTCCGACTTCGACGGGTCCATCACCACCGGCTTCGACACCAGCGGCCTCGCTCTCGTCACCGAAGCCCTCCTCGCCGATGGCTTCACCGAGGCTGATATCCGCCTCATCATGGGTGAAAACGTCCTCCGCGTTCTCCGTGCAACGCTGCCGAGTTGAGCATGGGGGCTGGGGAGAAGGTATATGGCCGAGTGTACGATGAAAAGGCTAGCGCGACGTGTCGGTTCTGTATTACCCAATACTATCGCCTCCTACCCACACTCCCCAGCCCCCACACTCAACCCTTCCACACGTCGCGGCCGTATTTGGCAATGAGGAAGCGTTCGCGGTAAATGTGGTAGGCGGTTTCAGAGACTTTGTTGGTGTAATAGGCGTTGAAGCTCCCCCCGATGACAGCGCTCGTGAGCGGCACGAGTTGCGCGAGCTTAACGCGGGTGAGACGCTGGCCGATCGACCGGATGGTTCGCATGATGGCGGTCTGCTGGAGCGCTTCGAGGCTCTGCTGCTTCGCTACGCTCTTCGAGACGCGGACGACGGGAGCCAAGGCAAGATCTTTGGTGCTGTCGCTGCTACTGGAGACCATGTCGAGGATGCGCAGGGCGAACAAGCGCTCGTCGACCTCGCGGATGGGGAAGCCGTAATACGTGGCGTATTCGCCGGCAGCGCGCAGGTTGAGGGCGACGAGAGCAATGATGTCGGGGAGGATGCCAGCTGCCCCGGCCATGCCTGTGGCTGCGCCTTCGGCGGCGGCTAGCGTGTTGTACTTGGCGCGCAGACCTGATTGCAAGGCATCGGGGGTGGCAAGGTCGAGGTGGTGAATGTCGGCGGGGGTGAGGACGGCGGCGTGCCCAGCGTCGCGGTAGGATTTCAGGATGGCGGAGGTCATCACCGAATCCTGTGTCATCTCGTTCACCAGTTCGAGCAACCCACTAAAAACATTGTCTAGCGTCCACTCGACGCCCGGCACCTTGCGGATCAGATCGGTGGCATCATTCCACGCCCCGTTGAGGCGGTTCATGGCACGTGTCCAGCGTCCTGTGTCGGGTTGTTTCCAGGCATGAATGGCGTGCCATGCTTCGTGCTCGTAGGGCGAAGGTTGAAGACGTGGAACAGGTAGATGACGCATAGGACGGCAGCGCTAATTGCATGAGACAGAACCGCGTCTGTATACGCACAATGTGGAAAAGGTTGTCTTCGTGCATCCGCTTCCTAAAAAACAAGCGGGACACACGCTCCTGCATGTGTCCCGCTGAGAGACTGTCTGACCAGAATAGACCCCTATTTCATTAGGATCATCGTCCGCGTTTCGCTGAAGGTTTCGGTTTCGAGGCGGTACATGTACGTACCGCTCGGCAGGTTGCCTGCCTCGAATTGGGCTGTATGCGCTCCTGCAGGAAGCACCCCATCAACGACGGTCTGCACCACGCGGCCAAGCATGTCGTACACGAGCAGGCGAGCGAACGAGCTCTGCGGCAAACTAAAACCGATGGTCGTCGACGGATTGAATGGGTTCGGGTAATTCTGTGTCAGCGTAAAGCCTTGCGGGACGGCTGCGGCTTCATCCGTCTCCTGTGCCGTCGAGACGGCCATTGTGCTGCTCATCACAAAGCCCATTCCTTCGGTGCCGATGAGCAACTGCCCATCACTTACAACATTGAGGGTGGTCACCGGCACACCGCTGAGACCAACCTGCTCCCACGTACCGCTATCTAGCACGAAGAGACCGTTCGTGCCGGTGCCTGCGTAGAGGGTTGTGCCATCCGTTGCCAGCGAAAGCACGTCTTCGCCTTCGAGGCCCGTACCAACACGGTTCCACGCATTGCCATCGAAGCTAAAGAGTCCGTCGCCCGTTCCGACATATAGCACGCCGTTGATGTATTTGAGGACGTTAATTGTCAGGTTCGTCAGTCCCGTGTTGTTCGGAATGAAGTCGCCATTGACGACCTCAAAGTAGACCCCGCTGCCGCTGTGTTCGCCTGAAGTTGCCACAACAAGGCGACTCGTAGCCGGATCGACGGTGAGGCCAGTGGCTGGCAATGTGAAGCCTTGGATGACATCGAACGTGCGGCCGCCATCTACCGACTTGCGCAGCGAAGGCAACGCTGACGGGGCATTGATGCCCACGTAAACAACGTCACTGTCGTTCGGGTCGACAGCCAAGGCAAGCACTTGCTCGTTCCCCAAGTCTTGGAAGACCCAGATGTCGTTGGCGGCATCGTAGCGCCAGACGCCACCCTTGCCATCCGCCCAAATGCCAATGAGGAGGTCGCCGTTGGGCAGTTCGAGGATGTCGCGCGTCTGGAGGTTGTCGAGTCCGTTGTTGAGGAAGCGCCAGCAGGTACCTCCGTCTTCCGAGACGAGGACGCCGTAGTTGTACGTGACGGCATACAAGAAGCCATCTTGCCCGACTTCGAGGCCGAGAATGCTCGTCGCAATCGTCGTCACTTGGAAAACATCAGCTGTGCCTGCATTTTCGCAGATTGGTAGCGAGAGGCCACCGAAGCCTTGGATCGCCCGCGCCTGCACCAGCACCCGGTCGAGGTCATTGGCAGGGTTCGTGTCCGTCTGGTTGACGAACAGCACCCGCGCCACGTTCTCCAGCGTGTTCGTGACG
>CAYYHN010000732.1:0-2928 GCA_964471245.1 uncultured Rhodothermaceae bacterium
ATACCGAATCCGGAGTTTGACCCATGCCTTGACCTAATGCTTTCTAGTCAGCAACAACAACCGTACACATACGGCTATGTTTGCTATACCGAGGCTGTACGTGCAACACACGTATACCCCGTCAACTCTGTTAACACGTGTACCAACAGCGGTGGTGTGGCAAGCTGGTTGGAGGGGAGGCCAGATGAGTTATTAACACGTAGGTGGGGCGTGCAAAAAACGCGCCCCGCCTGCCATGCAGTGGGGCGTTTAGTGACTCATCGGATCCAGCTTCATACAAACACAAGTTGCTGTATTTTATACACTTACTTTCAAAAACCGCTTTCACCCTTCGTTAATTGTGGAAACATGTCGGCATGTACGCAGGGGTCTTTCTAGCGATCCTGCAAGGCCAATCACTGTTTTACACAAGTTATCCACAAGATCACAAAGCGTGCTCATCGTGGGTTTGCCCACGATGTAAGTTGTCAACAGATCCTAAATTGGGTCGACAATTTACCACAGGGTGGACGGGGAAAACGTAGGAGATGGTAAAGAAATCTTAACCCAACGTCAAGATGTTGGGACCATGAAATCCACTTGGAGTGAGCGTGCACATTATGTCAACTCCCCTGCATCTTCATCGTGATTTCAGAGACTCTCCAGAGAGCTTTCACTTGGCTTCCGTCTTGGATACGCCGTATATTAGCTATTCTGATTTGACGCCGCTCTTTGTTCATTTACAGCCGGATCTGTTTTATGCTGCGGATTCCGATTGCATCGCTCAAGCCGGGGTACCATACGATGACGCTGACGCCTACTGCAGAAGCGCTCGACCTCGCCCCAGACTTGTTTGCCGACATCACCGTCGAGGTTGCACTGGATCACGGTGGACGCCGCATCTTGGTGCGCTTCGAAGCCGAGGCAACCGCTGCGTTGACGTGCGACCGTACACTCGCCGACTATGAGGCAGAGGTTGCCGGTACGTACCAAGTGCTCTTTGCGCCGCCGGAAATGGCAGCAAAAAACAGTGAGGAGGTACCAAACGACGATGTGCGTCCGCTTTACCCTGCGGATACGTCCATAGACGTGACGGATGCCGTTCGGGATACGCTGCTGCTAGCACTGCCCACGCGCCGCATTGCGCCGGGGGCCGAAGACCTCGAACTCCAGTTGCAATACGGTGCATCTTCGGAAGCCGAACCGGCCATCGACCCACGCTGGGCTGCCTTGCAAGCACTCCGTGACGATGAACCACAAGATCGCGTCTGATCTTTTCATGTTGACTACGTTATTGTCTTGACTCAGTTATAGAGGAACCATCATGGCACATCCGAAGCGAAAGCAGTCCAAAGCTCGCTCGCGTAAACGCCGCGCCGTGTACTACAACAGCCTGAGCGCGCCGTCGATGCAGGAATGCACCAACTGCGGCAGCATGAAGCTGATGCACCGCGCCTGCGCCAACTGCGGATACTACCGTGGCCGCGAAGTGGTGCAGCGTGAGGAAGTGTACTAGCGCGTATCGACCTTGGTGTGGCGCACATCCTTTGCGGTTGTGCACGCCGCACGTATCTTTGATGCACGCCTCCGTTCGGCCTTGCCGATTCGGACGCGTGCATTACCTGTTTCCTGACATTTCATCCCAAGCGCCATGTCTGTACGCATAGCCGTCGACGCGATGGGCGGCGACCACGCACCCGCCGTAACCGTCGAAGGGGCGGTGCAGGCCGTCCGGCACGATGCTGACCTACAGGTGCTGCTTGTTGGTCCAGAAGCGGATGTCCGTGCTGAGTTGGCCCGCCACGACGGGGCCGATCAGCTCCCGATTCATGTTGTGCATGCACCTGAGGTCATCGGCATGCATGAGTCGCCGGTGGCGGCGGTCAAGCAGAAGCGGCAGTCGTCTATTCACATCGGTATTGGCGCCCACAAGGCAGGCAAAGCCGACGCGTTCCTAAGCGCAGGCAACACCGGCGCCATCATGGCTGCTTCGCTCTTTATGCTAGGACGCCTTCCGGGCGTCTCGCGGCCTTCTGTCATTGGCTTCTTTCCAACCGTTGAATCCTATTGCATTGTGCTTGATGTGGGAACCAACGTCGACTGTAAGCCCGAACACTTGGTGGAATTTGCGCGGATGGGACAAGTTTATGCGCAGCGCGTAATGAACCGTGAAACGCCGCGCGTGGGGCTGCTCAACATTGGGGAAGAGGAGTCGAAGGGTGATGAACTCACCAAGGCTACCTACAGGCTGCTGAAAGATGAGGCGCGCATCAACTTCGTAGGCAACATCGAAGGGCGCGACATCATGATGGGATCTGCCGATGTGGTAGTGTGCGACGGCTTCACGGGCAATGCGCTCCTCAAGTTCGGCGAGAGCGTCGCCTCAGTGCTGCCGATCATGCTGAAAAAGACGATGGGGCAGCTCGGACTGGTCGCAGAGCAGCAACAACTCGTGGGTCGTGTCTTCCACGAGGTCAAAAAACCGTTTGATTACGAAGAGTTTGGCGGTGCGCCCCTACTGGGTGTGCAAGGGCATGTGCTAATTGGGCACGGTGGCTCGTCGGCACGCGCCATCCGCAACCTCATCCATAGTGCAGCAGCGGTAGCACGGCAAGACCTCGCTGGCTCCATCGCAGCTTCGTTTGCCGCGTAGCATTGTGGTACGTAGTTTTTCCCTTATGGCCTATCGCGGCATCCTGACCGTGTAGTGCCCGGCTGTCCCCGCCTACCAGATACCTTACCCTACCGGCGCACAGCCCCTCCTCGCTGTCCTTTTACTGACTCCCACGCTGATATGAGCAGGGTACATGCGGCGATTACCGCTGTCGGGCACTACCTGCCCGAAACGCGGCTGACTAACGCCGAACTGGAAACCATGGTGGATACGAACGATGAGTGGATCCGTACACGTACGGGCATCCGCGAGCGGCGCATCCTACGCGATCCCGA
>CAYYHN010000733.1:0-2921 GCA_964471245.1 uncultured Rhodothermaceae bacterium
TGCCGGATGGCTCCGTAGCCGTCAACTCCCGGCATCATAATATCAGGGCAGATGAGGTCGTACGGGCGGCATTTCTCCAGCCGATCTTGGAAGGCGGCGATGGCTTCTTCGCCGTTAATGGCGACTTCACACACGCCGTAGTGCGACATAATCTCGTTCAGCAAAAACCGGTTCACGAACTCGTCCTCGACAATCAAGGTGCGAATGCGTTTGGCGTTGGGCGTCGCATGGCGGTCGGGGGCGCGGCTCGCGGATGGGGGCGCAGCAGCCACAGAGGCCGAGGCCGCAGCAGGTGCCGCCGCGACCGGTTCGGTCGTTTCCGTTGGTGCGGCCGAGGGCGATGCAGCAGAGGGGTTAGCGGTGGCCGTGCCCGAGGCGGCGCCTACGCCGTTGAGGACAACCGCTTGCCACGGGTCGAAGATGTACATCGTCAGGTCGTCTTCGGACTGATTCGAGGCGAAGAAGATTTGGATGACGGTCTCGCTGGTGCTGCGTTTGAGATCGGCGAAGGCGGGGAGCGTGGCAATGTGCACACCTACTTGCTCAATGTCCTCGAAGATCGGCAACTGCACAAATGCGTCGGCGCTGATGTTGGAACTGCTGACCTTTTCGACTTTGTAGACGGTCAGGCCATCTGCCTGTGCCTGCTGAAGCCGTGCGTTGCCTTCCGGGGGCAGCGTGATGGTGAGCGATGCAGTCTCGGTTGGCGCGGCCAACTCGGCGGTATGCAGCGCCGTCAGTTCCTCTGTGAGCGCCGCCATATCCGGGACGACGCTGGCATCGCCGTTGAGCTTGTCTTGGATGCGGTCGATGCTGGTCAGGCACAGCCCCATCAACTCGGAAGACGCGGTCTTTTGCCCCTGCCGGATGCCGTCGAAGTTGGTCTCGATCGCATGAACTAAGTGCGCTGCGTCTTCCTCTTGGATCAGTCCAAAGTTGCCCTTCAGGTTGTGGGCATCGCGGAAGATGGCGTGCACCAACGACACGTCGCCATCGCCCTGCAGGACGCAGGTTTCGTACTGAAGCAGGTTGCCTTCGAGGCGATCGAGTACGTCGATCGATTCGCTAGATACAGTAGCTTTAAAGGTATCGGGTTCCATCTGTCGAGGGGCAGTACGCTAAGGGTTGGTGAGGAAATATGTAGGCTGAGGCTGCACGCGTGGCCGTTGCATGAACATGCGGTACGTGCGGAAAGCCTAGTGCTGGATCAGCTTCAGTGCTTTGCGGATGTTGTCCAGCGAGTAAGGCTTGGTCAAGTACCCGTTGGCACCAAGCTGCTGCATCCGCTGGATCGTCGTCTGGTCTTTGCGTGTCGAGAGCATGATGACGGGCAGCCGTTTGAGTCGCGCTTGGCGGCGGATGCGGGCGATGAACTCGAAGCCGTTCATGTTGGGCATTTCGATGTCGGAGAACACTACATCGTAGGCGCTGCTGCGCAGTTTCTGGAGACCTTCCATGCCATCGGCGGCGGTATCGACGGTGAAGCCGAAGGACACGAGTGCGCCTTTGATGACATTGCGATGCAGGCTGAGGTCATCCACGACGAGAGCTTTTTTCATGGTACGTAAGCTGGGAGCTGCTTAAGGTTGTTGGGGACTGACGGCTGGCTATGGGCCAGAATGTTTGGGTTTATGCGGCTGTGGACCAATGCTGTTCGACCTTGCGAACAAGAGCCGGACCGATGGCTTGAATGGGCAGGACATGGTCGACGACGCCAAGGTCATAGGCGGCTTTCGGCATGCCGTAGACGACGCAGGTCCCTTTGTTTTGGCTGATGGTGAGGGCACCTTGGCGCTTCATAGCTTGCATGCCTTTGGCACCATCGCTGCCCATGCCTGTCAGGATGATGCTGATGGCTTGCCGCCCGACGTACCGGGCTACGGAATGCATCATCACATCGACCGAAGGGCAGTGGTTATTCACTTTCTTCTGATCGTGGCAATCGACCACGTAGGGGCGGCCTTTGCTCCGTAACGTCATCTGATAGCCGCCGGGCGCGACAAGCACTTCGCCGGGGTGTAGGCAGTCGCCGTGGCGGGCTTCGCGCACACTGAGGCGGCAGATGGAATCAAGGCGCTCGGCGAATGCCCGTGTAAAGTTGGGCGGCATATGCTGCACCACAAGGATGCCTGGCATCTCGGCAGGCAAAGCTGTTAGCACGTTTTCTAACGCTTTCGTTCCACCCGTCGAGGCACCGATGGCGATAAGGCCCTTGTGGATAGGCAGCGAGTCCTGCAGTTGGAGAACTTGCGCCTGGGTTTGTTCTGCAAACTTGGGCACGGAGTTTACCTCGACCCCGGCCGCTTGCTTCACTTTGCTGCGCAGCGCTTCGAGCATGGCCGCACGTGTCTGCCCACCGCGCTGCGTTGATGGTTTCGAGACAAAGTCGACAGCACCGGCTGCCAGTGCATCCATCGTCACCTTAACGCCTTGCTGGGTAAGGCTGCTCACCATAATGACGGGCAAGGGGTACTGTGGGATCAGCTTGCGTAGAAACGTCAGCCCATCCATCCGTGGCATGTTGACGTCTAGCGTCATCACATCTGGATCGAGATAGACAATTTTGTCGCGGGCGTCATATACATCATGCGCCGTCGCGACGACCTCGATCTGCGGGTCGGCGTTGAGGCCACGCACCAGCATCTCGCGCGCCAGCGCCGAGTCATCCACCACCAAGACACGAATCGGTTGCGCCATTGTTACCTCTTCCGATACACGCCAGGAATGACGTATTGGTATTGCGGATTATCGCGTCCCAGCGACTCGGATTGGCTCATAAATAGGTAGCCTCCTGAAATGGTCTGCCGTGCAAACTCTGCTACAAGCTGCTTAATCGTGGCATCGTCGAAGTAGATCATGACGTTGCGACAGAAGATGATCTGGAATGGCTTCCGGAAGGGGAACTGCCGGTTCATCAGGTT
>CAYYHN010000734.1:0-2913 GCA_964471245.1 uncultured Rhodothermaceae bacterium
CCTACCCCCCCGGCACGAACCGTCAGATCAGCCAACTGCGCGTAGGCGGCGGCAATGATTTCGTATTGACGCTGACAGAGTCGATAGACATCATTGAAAGCCTTACGGTTGAAGCCGAAACGATTGTAGACGTGACCGATCGCCTCATCCGTTTGTCAACTAAAGCTGGCGTAGCTGATGTGATCGGAACGGTGTTAGCCAGTGAAGAAACGGGTGCCTTGACGTTCAAAGCGGATGACCAAATCTTGCGAGGTGGTGGCACCGTTACCAACCTCGTAGTCAATAACAATGTCGACAATCCGGTGCCGCTTCTTCTGGAAGCCTCCATGGCGGTGACCAACAAGATCCAGTTGTTTGACAGCGGTATCGACCTCAACGGCAATACTATTACTATTGGCCCGGCACCCGCGTTCATCGAACGGAACCTAGCGGGCACCCTAACGGAGATTCTCGACAATGCAGGCGGCGGTAGCGTCGAGGGAGCCTATAGCTTGGTGTACAGCGGCACGCTCCCCGGCGACCTACAAATCGGCGACGAATTTTCGGACGCGGGGATTGTTGACCTGATTGTGAAAGCCACAGATGGTGACGTGATCGTACAAGATCCCGGCACATGGGGCAGCGGTACGGCGGTGGTACTCAGCGGGGACCTGCGTGTTGAAGACGGCGCGAGTCTCCGCCTCTCCTCTGGACGTACGATCTCTGTCGGGGGTGTGCTCAATGTGGCCTATGATGGGCGCATTACCGGCCCCGATGACGTGCTGCTTACAGGCGACGATCAACGCCACACGTTGGCCGGCCGCTTACGCACACAAGGCACGTTCACCGTTGCAGGCAACAACACCACCCTCTTCGGCTATGCAACAACCGGAGCCACGACTGACCTCGACCGAGCCGAGATCCCTGGACTGATTGTCCTTGGTGAGAATGTACGCGTCGAACAAATCCATGCGATTGAAGGCACGGTAGACATTCGTTCGAATGCCTCGCTTATCCTAGATTTAGCGCAATCGTTGGATGCCGACACCGACAATGGGCGCATTGACGGTGACCTGTTTGTAGGTGGTTCTGGTCTTACGTTGGTGTCCGATGTGCTGCTTACGGGTACGGCCGCTCCTGCCACAGGGATGGTCGTTCACACCAGCGGTCTGTTCGACTATGGTGCTGCCGCACTGCGCATGGCAGGTGGTGGATCGTACACGGGTAGCCCTAATGGGTCTTATGCAGCGCAAGGGGGGCGACTCGTCATCGAAATGCCAACGGCTATTGATATGATAGGGCAGGCGTTGCCGCATGTTCAACTTGATGCCGTTGCCACGTTGCTAAGTGACTGGGGCATCACGGAAACCCTTGTGGCCAATGCAAATCTTGACGGTGCGTTTACGACCAGACTACTAGGAGAAGCATTCCTTACCCACGGGTTTGTACTGGAAGGTACGCTCGAGGCGACCTCCGCAACGATCAACCTCGCCGGTGATGTCATCCTTGCCAACCTGACCGTTACAGGGGCCGACATCATTCACTTACAGTCCGAAGACCCAGCGGTAGGGTACACAGTTAGCGTGACGCACGACTACCTGCACGAACAAGGTACGCTCGATCTTGGGTCAAATGACCTGATGCTGAATGGTACACTCGCTGGAAGTGCACCAACCTTTACCTACACGGTGGGGAACTACCAAGGCGACGGTGCCGTGGTGTTCAACGACAACAACGACGGGCAATTCATTCCGATCACCACTGCTGGTGCCGACGCTCTCATTCCCAATGTCACCATCATGCGCGACGGTGGTGCCGTGGCAGACACGAACGATGGGATTGCTATTGTCGCAGGCGACGGCATTACAGTGACGGAGACCTTGTCGCTGTTGGGTGGTGCGATCAGCTTCCGTACAGACTTGGCCCCAACGCTCACCTTAGGCGATGGCGCAACCATTGTCCGCTACCTTGGCGCTGTGCTCGATGTACCGACCTTTGGGGCGCTCGTCAACAACGTCTATGAACGCTCGGTCATTACGGGGCCTGAGTTGGCGCGTAGTGGGGGGCTCTTGTGGGTCAAAGCCAACATCGTCCTAGCCGCTGAGGCGCTGCCTACTTTTCAGACCTTGGACCTTGATGCACAGCTCAATGCCAACGTCCAAGATGTCAACGGCCAAGCGCGACTCAACGTAGCCTCTGGAGGGACTGTGCTGGTAGGTAGCTCCAATGTGCTCACTGAACCGTACACATCTGATGGCCCCATCACGCTTCAATACGACGCTCCCATTGGCCCTCCAGGGACAACGGTAAATGAATGGCCTGTAGGCGTAACCGTTGCGCAACTCAATGTTTTTGCCGATGTCGATCTCGGAAGTGACCACACAGCTCAGCACATCACGGTTGGCACCGATACAGAAGGCGTAGACCTCGACCTATCTGGCTCACACATCCTGACGGCTACAGGCGATGTGCTGTTCACTTCAGGCTCAACGCTGTCGAACACCAATGCCTCGCCAAACGATGTAGGCGTCTTCACGTTTGGTGGCGTGGTACCCCAGCGCTTTACGGTGCCCACCAACGACTTCTCACCCGAAACAACGGCAGCACCCACTGGGGTCGAACTCCGGATGGACAACGAAGCTGGCGTGGAACTACGGGGAGGCACCCTGTTGATGGACACTCCAAGCGAGACCATGCGTTTTGTTGCAGGCGCCTTTGATGTCGCCACGCAGGGACTTGCCGTCACCTTGTACCACACAGACAGTGATGGACAAGGCTTTGCACAGCTCAATGGCGGCATCTGGGGCAGCATCCGCAAAGAGGTTGTTAACAACAACCAGATTGGTTTGCAACCAATCCCAAATCGAATGGCGTTCCCGCTAGCTACGGCAGATGGTACTGCGCGTCGAGATTTCGTCCTGACCCTCAATAACC
>CAYYHN010000735.1:0-2584 GCA_964471245.1 uncultured Rhodothermaceae bacterium
GGTGCCGTTTGCTTACGACAAGCTGGAGGCGGCGGCGCAGGCGAATATGAGCAAGGCGGCGTTTGCGTACATCGCGGGCGGGGCAGGTCGCGAGCGTACGATGGCGACCAACCGCAATGCGTTCGATCGCTGGCGCATCGTACCGCGGATGCTACGCGACATCAGCACGCGCGACCTTTCCGTGGAATTGTTGGGGCAGACGCTGGCGAGCCCGTTTCTGCTTTCGCCCATTGGCGTGTTGGAGATGGCACACCGCGATGCTGACCTCGCTGTGGCGCGTGTGGCTGCGAGCGAAGGCGTGCCGTTCATCTTCTCGACCCAAGCGTCGGTGCCGATGGAGCAGACGGCCGCAGCAATGGGCGATGCGCTGCGGTGGTACCAACTTTACTGGAGCAAGTCCAACGACCTCGTCATCAGCTTCGTGCAGCGTGCCGAGGCGTGCGGTTGCCAAGCGATCGTCGTCACGCTCGACACGCAGATTCTCGGTTGGCGCACCCGCGATCTTGACCTCGCCTACCTGCCGTTCCTCCGCGCCAAAGGCATTGCACAGTACACGTCCGACCCAGTTTTCCAGCGCCTGATGCACGAGCCGGACCCCGATGGCCCCGCACCCAAGCCGAAACTCACGCTGACCGCCATCGCTTCGCTGATCGAGATGGCACGCAATTACCCCGGCGCATTGGGTAAGAACCTGACATCCGGCAAGCCGCTAAAGGCGGTGCGTGCGTTCATCCGGCTGTTTGCCCGCCCGTCGCTCACGTGGGCGAACCTCGCCTTCCTCCGCGACCACACGTCGCTGCCCATCCTGCTCAAAGGCATCCTCCACCCCGACGACGCACGCAAGGCGCTCGACCACGGCGTGGACGGCCTCTACGTCTCCAACCACGGCGGCCGCCAAGTCGACGGCAGCTTAGGCGCGCTCGATGCACTCCCAGCGATCGCTGAGGTCGTCCAAGGCCGCATTCCTATAGTCTTCGACAGCGGCATCCGCACCGGAGCCGATGTCTTCAAAGCGCTGGCGCTTGGCGCGACGGCTGTCGGGCTCGGGCGGCCGTATTGCTACGGGTTGGCGCTTGCAGGCGAGGCCGGTGTGCGCGAAGTTATCCGCAACTTCAAAGCCGATTTCGACATCACGATGGCACTCGCCGGGTGCCGCTCGGTTGCGGAGATCACGCCGGAGACATTGGTTGCAGCGTGACATATCAAAGCGTTGAGGACATCCAAAATCGCTCATTTGGGGTAATTGCGCATATTTCTTGGGATGCGCAACGCAAATCAAAGCAAGAGCCTGTACTTTTGCGCCGGATGTAGCACGGCGTTCAGCCTTGTGGGGCTATGTAACACGCTAGGTGCTTGTGCTACGAAACACCGTTTCCCTCATTGGTCTGCATGGTAATTATGGTTCGGCATTCCTGCTTGTCATTGCGTTTCTGTCTGCTTCTTCTACTGTTTCTTGGCTTTACATCGACCTCAACATTTGCACAAGCAGCCTTGGATGTAACCGTCATCCAATTGGAAAACGGCGTGCCTGTTGAAGGCGTCCTTGTGCGCGTCGAGAACGAAGGGATTGGGTTTGCGGCCTCCGCCGAGACGGATGCATTGGGCAAAGTGCGCTTTCAAGCGCTCAGCACGGCCGGGAGCTACGAGGTCTACGTCGCGGAGACCAGTGCCTACCTCGAAGCGCGGGCATCCGATATCCGCCTCCGCAGCAATGCCACACGCAGCGTTTGGCTGCTGCTGCCGCCCTTCCGCGAGGTATCGCTCGACGAAGTGACGGTGACGGCCGAAACGGGCTTTGCGCAGATCAACACGGTGAACGCTGAAGTCGCCTCGACGCTGAGCGAGGCTGAGGTCGAACTATTGCCCGTCGAAGGGCGCGATGTGACGCGGGCGCTCTACCGCCTACCCAACGTGACGCAGGCGACAGGTTTTTATCCCGAAGCGCCCAACGTGAGCGTGAATGGGGCGAATGCACTGTACGTCAATTACCTCATCGACGGGCTTGACAACAACGAGAACTTCCTCGGCGGGCAGAAATTTGCGATTCCGACGGGCTTCGCCCAAGACATCACCGTGCTCACGAACAACTATTCGACGGAGTACGGTCGCACAGGCAACGGCGTGTTCAACATCACGACCAAGAGCGGTAGCAACAACCTCGGCGGTGAGTTCTTCTACCAGACGCGGCCCGGCCCAGCTATTGATGGCGACTCGCCGTTTGCACAGCGCGACCTCTCGGGCAACCAAGTGCGTGACGGCTTCCAGCGGCACCAACTTGGCTTCGGCGTCGGCGGGCCGATCAAGCGGGACCAGACGTTCTACTACCTGAACGTCGAGCACATGACGGACCTGAAGGACAACCTGCTGAACATCCCGCAGTTCGGTTTGAACGAGACGGTGCAAGGCACGAACAACTTCACGTACTTCTCCGGCCGTGTCGATCACCGCTGGTCGCCGCGCTTCCGGTCGGCGGTGCGGGCGAATGTGGGCGTGGTCGGCATCGAGCGGCAAGGCGGCGGCCTCGATGGGGGCACGACGTTCCCGTCGGCGGGGAACACGCAGGATCGGCAGTCGGCGCTGCTGG
>CAYYHN010000735.1:2594-2911 GCA_964471245.1 uncultured Rhodothermaceae bacterium
GTGAGACCGAACCGTTCGACCTCGAGCCGGGCGAGTCGGCGCTGCTGGCGCTGCAAAACAGCTACTACGGCGACGGCTTCGTGGCTGAGACGAACCTTCAGTACAGCCGCTTCCGCTGGGATTACGCCGATGCGCCACCCGCGCCTCAGGTGTCAATCCTCGACGAAAACGAGTTGTCGCTGGGCGTCATCGGGCATCCAGGATTCTATTTCGAAGACATCGAAAACACGTTCCAACTCCAGCAGAAAGTGACGCTGCCGCGCGGTAATCACACGATCAAGTTCGGCGGCGAGATCCTGTCGTCGGATTTTCAACTG
>CAYYHN010000736.1:0-2909 GCA_964471245.1 uncultured Rhodothermaceae bacterium
TGTCCCACGCATTGTCAGCGAGGAACGAGGCCGTCAGTTGGTGGCTGGGGCTGAGCTTGCGGGCGGCATCGAGCTTGTAGTTGTTCTTTTGGTAGCCCGAGTTGAAGATGTCTCCGCCGCCGCCCGGCGCGAAATCGTTGGCAATCTTGTACGAATAGCTGCCTCGGACGCTCGTCTTGCCGTAGGCGGCACCCGCCACGAACCGCCCACGCCGCAGCGCCGAGGCCGAGCCGTAGCCGACTTCGCCGTTGGCATAAAACGCGTCGTCAAACCGCGGCTTCTCGGTGATGAGGTTGACCGTCCCGCCGATCTGCGACGCCTGCGTCAGGTCGAAGCCGCCTTTGGTTAATTCGAGCTTTTCGAGGTTCTCTACTTCGACGTACGCCGAGGTCGGATCCATCTTGTCGACACACGCCCCGATGACCTTCATCCCGTCGATGACCAAGCCAATCTGCCCTCCGCCTAGGCCCCGGACGACGGGCTCCCACGCGAAGTTAGCCCGCTGTATGAAGTCGGCCCCGGCGACGCGGCCCAGCAGGTCTTCCGTCGCGTTCACGTTGCGCGGCGCGGCCGGGTCGTCGCTTTGATTGCCCTCTGCCTGTACCAGCACTTCGTCGATGGCGATGACCGAGGCATGCAACTCAATCATCAACACATCTTGGTTCATGTGGACCTCCAGCGGAACGAGTCGGGTCTGGTATCCTATAGCCGAGACGCGCAGCGTGTACTGTCCCATTGCTACGCGGAAGCTGAAGCGGCCCTCCGCGTTCGCGGCCGTGCCCATCGTCGTGCCTACAATTGCCACGGTTGCCAGCACAATACCCTCGCCCGTCGCCGCATCAACGATACGCCCCTCGATGGCGTGGATGTGGTGTGCATCGAGGTGATCCTGCGCGGATGCGTGGGTCGCCAGTGTCAAGCCAAGAAGTAGTGCGAGAAGATGTCGCATGGTGTTCGCTGGTTATATGTAGAAACCTTCAACTCGTGTCATCCTGAGCAAGCGAAGCGCGTCGAAGGATCTGTGTCTACTGAAGCGTTTTCTAACAAGCAATTGTGGGGTAGTGCCGATTGAAGATTAGCTGAGGCTTAGTCGCAAGCTTCTTTCATCGATGTTCTCTTGTATCAAAACACCGTAAACCCGCGGAAGATGACGGTGTCGGGGGCGGCGTTGGGGCGGGTAACGTAGACGGTCATGTCCCAGCCGCCTGCCATAATAAAGTTGACCATGCCGCGGTAGCTGCCATTGCCTACGTGGACGGGGACTTCGTATGGTGTGCTGTGGCCGTCGCCTGCACCCATGTCCATGTAGGGATACAGATCGAGTGTGGCGTCGGTGAGCGGCACAAAGCCCACATCGGTGAGTTGGTGCAGCGCTAACTCGAAAGTTGCATCGCCCGTTGACGGACGTGTGGGGGTGACCCACGAGACGTAGTAGTCGGCGTCTTCGTCCACGTGCTGCACCCAGAGGTCGGGGCTGACAGTGACGGGGAGGCTGAAGGAGCCTTGTTGCCCAGCGGCGTCATAGGTGACGGCCAGGTCCCACGTGCCATCCTCGCCTATCGGCTGCACGAAGAACGCCCCCGCCTCGAAGCGGTCGTCGTCATTGGCGGTCGCATTGGCCGTGCTTGGTACGGGCGGGGTCAACGTGCGATCAGCAGTCGTCCACACAGGTGTAAGTGTCACTTGCGCTGACGTGACAGGTGTGTCGCCTTGGGTCAGTTCAACCCACACCGTGTTGTGACCAAGATGTAGGGCGTCTGCTGCAATGACGCGGATCGTCAGATTGCCTTCAGTCTCTGTACCCAGTTCAACGAGCAAGGTGTTGGGGTCGACCTCTTCAGGATGCTGGCTGTAGAAGTCAGTCTCGCTGATGTCTGGGGCGCAGGCGGTGAGGAGAAGCGTGATGAGCAGAGCAAGAGGCCCTGCCATCCATCTTAGCTCTTCGCGATGACGTGCTTTGGATCTGTGTATTCGTTTCATAGCATCAGTCGTTGAAGACATGATTCTTAGTGCAATCCGACCCAAATGGTGGTATCGGTCAGTGCTTCTAGGAAGGCTTCGAGGTCGCGTATTTGCTGCGCCGTCAGGCCAAGCGGGCGAATACGCGGGTCTTGGTTGCGTGCGTTCGTGCCGCCTGCATCATAGTGGGCGATCACCTCGCTGAGTGTAGCAAAACGCCCGTCGTGCATATACGGCGCGGTCAGGGCCACATTGCGGAGCGAGGCCACGCGAAAGCTACCTGCGTCACGAGGGTTAAGCGTGATGCGTGCGCGCCCCGAGTCGGGTGGTGCGAAGGCGATGCCGTTGTTGGCGAAGCTGAGATCCGAGAGCAGGAAGCCGCTGTGGCAGGTGCTGCATTGCGCTGGGCCCTCGAACAGCGCCTTGCCGCGTTGTTCGGCTGCCGTCAGCGCATGGGCGTCGCCACCGCGAAACGCATCGAACCGACTGCCACCGCTGCGGATGGTGCGCTGGAAGGCCGCCAGTGCTTGTGTCAGCGTCCGGAGGTTGGCGTCTTCCCCGAACGCCTCGGCAAAGTCGGCGCGGTAGCTCGGCGTGTCGTTCAGGCGAACCAAGACGGTGTCGAGGTGGATGTCCATCTCGTTTGGGTCTTGGAGCGGGCCAAACACCTGATTCTCCAGCGTCAGTGCGCCGCCATCCAAGAACAGCAGCTCTTGGTACGCCACATTCACCAGCGTCGGCGAGTTGCGTAACCCAAGCCGCCCCTCGACGCCTACGCTCAGCCGTCGCGGATCGGCAAAGGCATGCTCGGGGAAGTGACAACTCGCACACGAGATCGTCTGATCCCGCGACAACATTGGGTCGAAGAACAGCCGTTCGCCGAGATCAACCTTGGCTGCCGTCAGCGGATTGTGCGCCGGAATCGGTACGGGCGGAAAGCCCTCGGGAAC
>CAYYHN010000737.1:0-2907 GCA_964471245.1 uncultured Rhodothermaceae bacterium
TGGGTCTCGATTCCAACGTCGTGCCCCATACAAGCAACACCATCAACCCTTTCGATTCTTGCTATAACCTTTTGCAAACAGACAGAAAGGTAACGATCTCGACCTCGTATACTTGGGGAATAGCGAAACATCGAACGAACCATCCTACATCTAATGCTTGAGCAAGATCTTTAGCTCTTCTTTATACCCATTCTCATACCCAAGTGCATGGATCAATCCAGCCACCACCCGTGCTTCAGCCCCGTCTTGTAGCCAATGGCCTTGGCCTACGAGTTTTCCGGCAGTCTGCACGAGTTCATCTGGATTCGGTGCATCCATTTCGTCGGTCTGCCGAAACTGCGCCACAAGCTGTTCCAGTTCCGCTAGCGCAACCTCTTCTGGATGCAGTCTCAGCCGACACACGAGCATCAGCTCACGCGTCTTCAGGTTCCGCCACACTTGGTCAATCCCTTGAAAAAAGGCCTGATCGACCTGCCAGAAGTGCGCTAACGCTTCGCCGAAGCTCCCTTCATCGAACAGGAAGTAGCCCATGTACACGCGGGCGAAGGCATGCGCTGGATCCAAGGCAAGCGCCTTGCGCAAATGCTTGGCCACGTGCTCGACGCGTACAACACTTTCTTGGGGCTCCTTGTACCACGTCAAGGCAAGCGCATGGTGATAGTCCGCATTGGTGGGATCAGCTTGCACCAATGCTGTTGCCCGAACACGCGCTTCGGCCAAGTAGCTGCGCTGCTCATGCGCGTCGCCGAAACCACTTGCGCTTGCCAGCAACCGGGCAACTTCGTCGTACAGGCTTTGTTGACGTTCGGAATCCATGGCTAAAACGGCAGCCCATCGTCCGCATATGGGTCGATGTCGTCGGGCAGCGGCTTGGGTTAAGGGCTCGTCAGGTGATCAAGCTAATCGCAAAGGCGGCGCGTTGGAAACCAAACTACTGCTAGTTGTTCATGGTGTGCAAGAGACGCCATCCGTATCTTGCTTGCAGCGAATGCTATGAAAAAGCATGAAAACCACTCGTTTCTTTCTCGAACATATCCACGAGCAGACGCGTTACTTGTTGGGCGCTTCCTCAAGCTTGGACAAGGCCGATTTCGTTGGCAACAAAACCTTGGTGCTTGCCTTTGAGAGAAGCTTGGAAATCATTGGCGAGGCGGTTAGCAATGTAGATGATGCGTACAAGGCAGCACATCCAGACATTCCTTGGAAGAAGATTCGCGGATTACGAAACGTGGTTGCGCATATGTACTGGAACGTTGATTACGATATCATTTGGGACGTCGTGACCATCGAAATCCCCACGCTCAACAAGGAAATTGAAGCGCTTCTGCAGACCCCCTAGCATGTGCAACAGCAAGACATCATAGCATCTATCCAGCAACATGAAGAGGCCCTCCGAAGCCTTGGGATCCGCTCACTCATGTTGTTTGGCTCCGTTGCGCGCGGCGACCAGCATGCCCATAGCGACGTAGATATGCTCTATGAATTCGAGGAAGGAGCAGCTACGCTAGATCACTTTCTTGCGCTTCAGACGCTACTCGAAGACATCGTTGGCCGTCCAGTGGACCTCGTCTCAAAGAAATACATCAGTGCGATCCTGCGCCGAGCCATTGGCAATGACGTAGTTCCCATCTTACAGACTCAACGTGCTAGCCATCGTACAGGTGTGCCGCTACCCTACGCGACGTCATCTTAAATGAGCGCGTGCACCTTGGCTTCACTCAAAACGGCAGCCCATCGTCCGCATATGGGTCGATGTCGTCGGGCAGCGGCTTGGTTGGCTTTGGTTCTTGCTTCGGTTGTACCGGCCTGAGCTTCTTCTTGGTTTTCTTTTTTGCAGAGGCCTTCTTGGGAATCGGCTTATGCGGTTTTGCAGCGGGGAGTGCTTTAGGCGGCTCGGGAAGTGCTTTAGGTTCAGGCTCAGCGGACGGCAAAGCGTTGGAAGGAGGCCCTTCGACCAGATGCATTGGTTCGAGCAGCGTCTCGGGGATGTCGGCGAGGAAGCGGCTGGGGTTGGCGAGGTAGTCGCCTTGGAAGCGGCGGAACTGCACCATTGGGTAGGAGATGAACAGATTCTCCTCGGCACGGGTGATGGCGACATAAAGCAGCCGCAGTTCTTCGTCGACCGCGGCGGTGTCCTTCAGGCTATAGCTGGAGGGTAGCACGCCGTCGAGCGCGTGGATGACGAACACGCTGTGGAACTCCAAGCCCTTCGCCGAATGGATCGTTGAGAGAATGAGCGGCGGCTCATCGTCGTCGAGCGGGTCGTTCTCCAACGCCGTCAGTTCGATGGGGTCGAGGGCGAGCGAAGACAGGAAGTCGGCGCGCGTCTCGAAGCCGTCGGCGAGGCCGACGAAGTGGTCGAGGTCTTGCTGGCGTTTGGGGTAGTCCTCGAAGTACTTACGCTTCATCACCGGCTCGTAGTACTGGAGGACGCCCTCGACCTGGGCGGCCAGCGCCACGTTTGGCTGCCGGATCGCACGCAGCATCGTAAACAGCGCCTTGATGCCCTCGATGTACCGCTTCGCAAACGGCCCGTCTTCGATCACATACGGGTCGTCGCGGTCAGACGTGATCCAATCGACGAGCTTCTGCGCTGTCTTGGGGCCGATGCCTTCGAGCAGTTGCAGGATACGCGTCCACGCGATGGCGTCCTGCGGGTTGTCGGCAACCTTGAGGTGCGCGACCACGTCTTTGATGTGGGCTGCCTCGCTCAGTTTCAGCCCGCCATACTTGACGAACGGGATGCCTGCCCGACCGAGCTCGAGTTCGAGATCATACGAATTGAACCCGCTGCGGAAGAGCACGGCCATCCGGTTGAGCGGCGTACCTTCTTCGCGCAGTTGCAGTACAGCCTGCGAGACGAAGCGGCTCTCGACGCGGTCGTCCGGCGCAGGTAAAATGGCAGGG
>CAYYHN010000738.1:0-2434 GCA_964471245.1 uncultured Rhodothermaceae bacterium
CACCACGTGCTGCCTGCAAGGCGAAGTGCTGCAAAGCATCCTGCGCAAAGGCGACGATGAGGCGCGCAAGGTGTTCGAAGAGTACCTCGACATCTTCGGCGACGACTACTACGTCGAGATCCAAGACCACGGCATCCCCGACCAGAAGAAGTGCAACGCCGTCCTGCTGAAATGGGCCAAGGAATACAACGTCAAGGTCATCGCGACGAACGACGTGCACTATGTGGAACAGGCCGACTCGGAGGCGCAGGACGTGCTGCTGTGCCTACAAACGGGCAAGGACTACCACGACCCCAACCGCATGCGCTTCGAGAACGACCAGTTCTACCTGAAGACGCAGGACCAGATGATGCACGCCCTCCGCGACCTCGACGAGCGGGTGGCGCAGACGGCACTCATCAACACGCAAGAGATCGTCGACAAGTGCCAGTTTGACCTGTCGATGGGCAAGCTGCTGATGCCGCACTATCCGATCCCGCCGGCCTTCAACAACGACATGGACGCCTACCTGAAGGCGCTGTCGTTCGAAGGCGCACGGCCCCGCTATGGCGACCCACTGCCCCAAAGCGTGGTCGAGCGACTGGAGTATGAGCTCCAGATCATCAAGACGATGGGCTATGCGGGCTACTTCCTCATCGTCCAAGATTTTACGACGGCTGCCCGCGACCTCGGCGTGAGCGTAGGGCCGGGGCGCGGCTCGGCGGCCGGGAGCGCCGTGGCCTACTGCCTCGGCATCACCAACATCGACCCGCTGCACTACGACCTGCTGTTCGAACGCTTCCTCAACCCCGAGCGTGTGTCGATGCCGGACATCGATATCGACTTCGATGACCGAGGGCGCGGCAAGGTCATTGACTACGTTGTGGAGAAATACGGACGCGAGTCGGTCTGTCAGATCATCACGTTCGGGACGATGGGCGCACGCTCGGTCATCCGCGACGTCTCGCGCGTGCTGTCGATTCCGCTTGCTGAGGCCGACCGCATCGCCAAGCTCATTCCCGAAGGGCCGAAGGTCAATCTTACCTCAGCGATGGAGGAAGTGCCGGAGTTCCGCGCCCTCACCAAGAGCCCGGACCCGCAGATCCGTAAGCTGATGCATTACGCGCAGGTCCTCGAAGGCTCGGCGCGGCACACGGGCGTCCACGCGGCAGGCGTCATCATTGCCCCCGGCGACGTCAGCAACTACGTGCCGATCTCGGTGGCGAAGAAGAAGGACGAGGAGATCGTTACGACGCAGTACGACGGCTCGTGGGTCGAGGAGTTTGGACTACTCAAAATGGACTTCCTCGGCCTCAAGACACTAACCGTTCTCAAAGACGCCCTCGACCTCATCAAGCGCAACCACGGCGTCGAGATCGACCTCGACCAAGTATCGCTCGATGATGCAAAGACGTACGAGATGTTTCAGCGCGGCGAGACCGTATCGGTGTTCCAGTTTGAATCCAGCGGGATGCGCGAGTGGATGCGTAAGCTGAAACCCACCAACATCGACGACCTGATCGCGATGAACGCGCTCTACCGCCCCGGCCCGATGGACCTCATCCCCAACTACATCGACCGCAAGCACGGCCGCGAGCAGGTGGACTATCCGCACGCGATGCTCGAAAAAGTGCTGGAGCCCACCTATGGCATCCCCGTCTACCAAGAGCAGGTGATGCAGATGGCCCAAGTCATGGGCGGCTACTCGCTCGGCGGTGCCGACTTGCTCAGACGCGCCATGGGCAAGAAAAAGGTCAAGGAGATGGACAAGCAGCGCGTCATCTTCGTGAAAGGCGCGATGGAACGCGACGTGCCCGAGAAGACCGCAGAGGAAGTCTTCGACATGATGGCCAAGTTCGCGGGCTATGGTTTCAACAAATGCGTCGTGGGCAGCACTGAGATCATGGATGCCATGACGGGTGAGCGAACCACCGTCGGCGAGTTGTTCCGCACGCGGCAGCCGTTCACGGTCCACGCGCTCAGCGACGACGGTGCCCTGACGCCACGCCCAGTCGAAGACATCGTATGGAACGGTGTAAAGCCGATCTTTGAACTGCGCACCCAACTTGGCAAGCGGATCGTCGCTACGGGCAACCACCCGTTTCGGACGCTGAACGGATGGACCAATCTCAAAGACCTGTGCCCCGGCGACCGCATCGCTGCCCCCCGCGCACTCGACGTATCGACGGCCAAGACGTGGCCCGCGCATGAACTGATTACGCTAGCAGGCCTCATTGCCGAGGGCAACACCTGCCATCCGTCCTGCCTGTACTTCTACAGCAACGACCGCCGCCAGATCGATGACTTCGCGGAGGCTGTTGGGCATTTCCCCGACACGCACGCTCGCATCGACCATCGACGAAATGGTCGCTACGAGGTCTGCGTCAATACAGGGCGCAACACGCGTTTCCAGCCGGGGCAGACACCTTGGAATGCACGCAGTGGTGCCGCAATC
>CAYYHN010000738.1:2458-2907 GCA_964471245.1 uncultured Rhodothermaceae bacterium
CGAAGCGCCTGTGCGCTCCGGGGCGTTTGTGTGGGCAGATACGCTCGGCTTGCTGGGCAAGAAAGCGACAGAGAAGTTTGTCCCGGCCGAGGTGTTCACGCTCTGCGATGCCGACATTGCACTGTTTCTCGGGCGACTCTGGGCAGGCGATGGCTTCGTCGCCAACCACAACCAGTTCACGCCGTACTACGCCACCTCGTCATCCCAGTTGGCGCGCGACGTGCAAACACTTTTACTGCGCCTCGGCATCGTAAGCCGCATCCATGAGAAGCAGTTCCGCTACCGTGGCACGCTGCGGGCAGGCTACACGGTGCACCTCCTCGGAGAAGGCTCGGCGGAGCGCTTTGTGCAGCACCTCGGGCCACACCTGCTGGGGCGCGAGGAGGCGCTGGCTTACCTTGAAGCGCATATCGCCACAACGGACCGCGACCGCACCAGCAAAGATACCC
>CAYYHN010000739.1:0-2904 GCA_964471245.1 uncultured Rhodothermaceae bacterium
CCAAGGTATCGAAGCCGACGTACGACGGCGGTCTGGGCTTCCTCTACAAATGGAACATGGGTTGGATGCACGACACGCTCCGCTACATGAGTCAAGACCCCATTGCGCGCAAGTATCATCAGAACGACCTCACGTTCCCGATGGTCTACGCGTACTCAGAGCATTACACCTTGCCGCTTAGTCACGACGAAGTGGTCCACGGCAAAGGTTCGCTTTGGGGCAAGATGCCCGGCGATGCGTGGCAGAAGGCTGCCAACCTGCGCCTGCTCTTCGGCCACATGTACGGCCACCCCGGTAAGAAGCTGCTCTTTATGGGCGGCGAGTTCGGCCAAGAGCGCGAATGGAACCAAGACGCCGCGCTTGACTGGTTCCTGCTTGACGACCCGCTGCACAAAGGCGTGCAACAATGGGTGAAGGACCTGAACGCCCTCTACCGCAGTCATCCCGCGCTGACGAACGAGGCAGAGGGCGGCTTCCAGTGGATTGACTTCGCCGATGTGGAGCAGAGTGTCGCCAGCTACGAGCGCCGCCACGAGGATGCAGGCGAGTTGGTCTTTGTGCTCAACTTCACACCCGTCCCGCGCGAGGATTACCGTATCGGCTTCCCGTCGGCGGGGACATGGCGCGAGCGCCTGAACAGCGATGCCGGGCAGTATGGAGGCAGTGGCATCTCGGGTGGCACAACCGTCGAAGCCGAGGCCATATCCAAACACGACCGCGAAGCTTCTGCAGCGCTTACCTTGCCCCCGCTTGGCGTCCTCGTCTTCGAAAAAGTGCCTGAGCCAGAGCCCACTCCTGCAAAGAAGACAACCGCTAAGAAAGCTGCTTCTGCGAAGAAGACTGCTGCCAAGAAAAAAACTGCTAGAAAGACCACGACGAAGAAAACGTCAACTCGGAAACGCACAACCAAACCTAAGAAGTAATCGCTAACATCTGGCTGTTACTTCCCCACCGCTCTCTCGATTCTCATTGGGAGAGCGGTTTTCTTTGGGCACGCGATACGTGCAAGCGTCTTGGTTGCTCCTCCATATTTTGCCTTGAAAATGTAAGCGATTACACTTTATTTCGTTCGTTGATTGCTATTGAACGGTCGAATTCAGTTTATTTGGTCGTTTCCCAGTATAGCGCCCAATGCCACCCTACCACGCTTGGGTTCCAGATAAACCCTTTCCGGGTCGCAGCCTTCCCTACCCATCCCCGCCACATGGCTGTGCGTCCGATTGGGTTTCGTGTGTCTGACATCGTGCTGCCTTATGCCTAAACATGCCTTGCGTGTACTGCTTGCGGAGGACAACGCAGTCAACCAGCAACTGACCCAACACTTACTTCACCACCTCGGTTATCACGTAGATATTGTGGCGGATGGCCAAGAAGTGCTCTCTGCGCTCGCGTGCCAAAGCTACGATGTGGTGCTCATGGACGTGCAAATGCCCACGTTGGATGGACTCGAAACGACCCGTCGCATCCGCGTACGCATGCCGCAACAAAAGCAACCCATGGTCGTGGCTCTGACGGCTAGTTCGCGCCAAAGCGACCGTGAGGCCTGCTTCCGTGCAGGTATGGATTTGTACATGGAGAAGCCATTAGAGGTCGACACCCTGCGCGAAATCATGCAGATGTGTGCCTACGAGAGTCGTATCCATCATTCATGATCCCGCACCAACCGTCACCGTTAGTTCCGGCCAATCTGCTACACGCGCTGTGAGCACATCGCCGGGCTGCACGGGCCCGACGCCCTGTGGCGTTCCTGTATAGATGAGGTCGCCCGGCATCAGGGTGAAAATACGCGAAGCGTATGCAATCAACTCAGCGACCGGGAATATCATGTCGGCTGTGCTGCCGTGCTGCCGCTCCTCACCGTTGACATGTAGCGTGATCGTCAGCGCCTGAGGATCAGGGACATCGTGCGCAGGAATGCACCGGCCTAGTGGCGCAAAAGTGTCGAAGCCCTTGGCGACGCTCCACGGATGCCCTTTGGCTTTGGCTCGACCTTGGATGTCGCGCGCCGTCATATCGAGCCCGACGGCATATGCAATCACGTAGCTAAGCGCCTCTGCTTCGGGGATATTTTTCCCTTGCTTGCCAAGTACAACCACCAGTTCTACCTCATGGTGTACGTCCTTCGACTGTGCAGGGAGGATAACCTGCCCGCCATCGCCTACAAGCGCCGTTGAAGGTTTTAAGAAAACCATAGGCTCTGACGGGACGGCGCTTTTCATCTCAGCCGCGTGTGCCGCGTAATTTCGGCCAATACACAGCATTTTCCCGGGTGCTAAGGGCTGCACACCCTCAGGAAGCGGTAGTGTCTCTAGCATGATCAGGCTTGATTTAGCAGCGTTTATCGCCGTATATTTTGAGGCTGGCGTCAGATGGGCGCTTGGCTTTTTTACCTCTCGCGTTGGTAACCAACCCAGCGCCCCAAAGCAGAGCAAGTATAATGTACGCGATTATTGAAGTTGCGGGAAAACAGTTCAAGGTGAAGGAAAACGACACCGTGATTGTCCCCCGCCTCGATGCTGATGTAGATAGCAGCGTCACGTTCGACCGAGTCCTGCTCATCTCGAATGATGGCGACGTAACCGTGGGTACACCAACGGTCGACGGCGCTTCCGTGACAGCTACAGTAGTGGATCACCCACGCGGCGACAAAGTGGTGGTCTTCAAGAAAAAGCGCCGCAAGGGGTACAAGGTGAAGCGGGGCCACCGCCAGCCGTATACCCGCATTCAAGTAACCGGCCTCGCCGTCGGTTGATCCCTTTCACGCATGGCACATGCCGACTGCGGCAAGCGGCCATCCAATACATCGGAGGATGTTATGGCTCATAAGAAAGGTATGGGATCCACCAAGAACGGTCGCGATTCCAATTCCAAAAGGCTCGGCATCAAAGCTTATGGTGGCGAATT
>CAYYHN010000740.1:0-2901 GCA_964471245.1 uncultured Rhodothermaceae bacterium
CCCAACCTCGTGGCCGATGTCATGGGCGATGGCTACGCGCACCTACCATTCGTCGCAGCACCAGCGAGCGGCGCGAGCATCTTGGCGCATGGCGGCCCACAAACGTCAGCTGCGAACCTCCACTTCGACGACGGCGAGCAGCCCATCACGACCGAACTGCATCAAAACCATCCGAACCCCTTCAACCCAACGACAACGATCAGTTATGGGCTGGAAGACACAGGCTACGTGCGGCTGACGGTCTACGACATGCAAGGCCGCGTCGTCAAGACGCTGGTGGACGGCACACAATCGGCTGGACACTACGAGGTGCTCTTCGAGGCCGATCAACTGCCAAGCGGCACGTACCTCTACCGCCTCGAAACGCCCAACCGTAGCCTCACACAGAAAATGGTGCTGCTGAAGTAACGTGTTCAGCACTTCAGGACTAAACGCGACGAATGCTTAGACGAGGCTGCCTTTCACGATGTAGCCACCTGAGCGTTCGTCGCGTTCGAGTTCGAGGATGCCGTTGGCGCCCGCCTCGGCCAGCAGGCGGCCGAATGAACTGAAGCCATACGAGGACTCGCTAAAGCCAGGCTTGCGGCGCTTCAGCGTCTGCTTGATCATCGAGCCCCAGATCTTCTCTTCTTCGCCGCGCTCTTCAAGCAACGCTTCGTAGGTCTCGACGATCAGGTCCCACGCCTCCTGCTTTTTGTCCTCTTCTGAGGTCGCCTTGTCGTTGGCTTTGTTGGCCGGTGCCTTGGCCCGTGCATCGCGCGCCTTCTTGCGCGGACGTGCTTTGCGCTGTACGAGATCATCGTAGAAAATGAACTCGTCGCAGTTGGCGATGAGCAGGTCGGAAGTGGATTGCTTGACGCCGACGCCGATGACGGTCTTGTTGTTTTCGCGCAGCTTGCTCACGAGCGGCGAAAAGTCGGAGTCGCCGCTGATGATAACGAAGGTGTCGACGTGGGCCTTAGTGTAGCAGAGGTCGAGCGCGTCGACGACGAGGCGGATGTCGGCGGAGTTCTTGCCGGACATACGGACGTGCGGAATCTCGATAAGCTCGAAAGATGCCTCGTGCATGCCTGCCTTGTACTCTTTGTAGCGCGCCCAGTCGCAGTAGGCTTTTTTGACGACGATGTTGCCCTTAAGCAGTAAGCGTTCGAGCACTTTCTCGATATCGAACTTGGCATACTGCATATCCCGCACGCCAAGCGCGACGTTCTCGAAGTCGCAGAACAGCGCCATGTTCGTGGTGGGCTGGCTCATGCAGTCGGCCGGGTCGGTGACGGGGTAGCGAGTTGTGGCGCATCGGCCATTCGGCGCCGGGCAACTTCGTGCTGCAAGATTCGCAGACTGTTGCGCAACTGCTTTTTGATTGGACCTACCGAAGCATCTGTAAAACGCGCTTCGAGTTGATGGAGCAATTGGCGACTGACGGACAAGCTGTTGGCCAGCGCACGATCAGACATGGTTTGGATGTGCGGTGGAATAAAGGAATTGGGCATCTAAAACGATAAACGGGGACATGATGAGTGGGCTATGTGGGTTGTACCACGTTCGCCTCACAATGATTCAACGCTAACTTACACAACCTGTTATGCCTCAAAGAGAGAGGAGGGCACTCCAAGGGTGAATCGTAAAACGACGCTTGCAACAGGCATAGGGAACGCGACAAGGTGGGCAACCCCAAAGGCCCCAGGGAGCTTCCCTTACGACTCTTCACCCGAAGTATGCCAAAATGACAGGAGCAAAATTCGATCATGAGGGTTGGAAGAGACGCATTAGTTCATCAGGTAATTACGACGTATGGACCGTACGGGCATACAGGAAAGATTTGGCATCATTGGTACGTCGCAGGGCGTGCGCAATGCCATTGACCGCGTGCGACAGGTAGCGCGCACCAATATTAGCGTGCTGATTCAGGGCGAGAGCGGCGTTGGCAAGGAGTTGTTTGCGCAGGCCCTGCATGGCATCAGTGATCGGCGACACAAGGCATTGGTGGTCGTCAATTGCGGAGCCATTCCAGAAGGGCTGATCGAGTCCGAACTGTTTGGTGCCGAGAAAGGTGCATATACCGGCGCGGTGGAACGCCGGACGGGCTACTTCGAGCAAGCCAACGGAGGCACCATCTTCCTCGACGAGATCGGCGAGATGCCGCTACCCGCGCAAGTCCGGCTGCTGCGCGTGCTGGAGAATGGCACGTTTACGCGCGTCGGCGCATCGAAACTCCAGCAAACCGACGTGCGGGTGGTTGCTGCAACCAACAAAGACTTGGGACGCGAGGTGGCTGCGGGGCGTTTCCGCGAAGACCTCTACTACCGCCTGAGCACGGTCATCCTGAACGTACCGCCGCTACGCGACCGCCGGGAAGACATCCTGCCCATCTTTGAGCGCTTCCTGTACACCTACACGCAGCAGTACAACACGCTGCCGAAGCGGTTGGACGACAACGCCCGCATGGCACTGCTGCGTTACCGCTGGCCCGGCAACGTACGCGAACTCCGTAACGTGGCCGAGCAGGCCGTCGTGCTCGTGCGCGGCGACACCATCACCACGGAGCACTTGGAGTCGTTCATGCGTGGCGTCTCCGCATCCCAAGGCGGGACGAGCTTGGTGCGCATCGGCGATGCACCTGACGAAGAACCGACGACCCGCGAGCGCGGCATGGTGTACCGGGCGCTGGTCGAGTTGCAGTTGGAGATCCGCGAGTTGAAGGACCAGATGGGCTCGCTGGTCACAGCCGTCGGAGCGCGGATGGGTGGTGCTGCCATCACGGAACGCCCCGCAGCCGCGAAACAGGGCGACAACTTCGTCATCTTGCGCGACGACAAGGAGCCCGAAGACTTTCCGTCGTATTACGAGGACATCGCCTACGAGATCGAACCCGATCCGAAGCGGGCGCTTCCGCCGCAC
>CAYYHN010000741.1:0-541 GCA_964471245.1 uncultured Rhodothermaceae bacterium
TCCATCGCCGCAAGCAACGACCAACGTGCTATCGTCCGAAAGCACTGTGCCGGGGGTGCCAGACCCATCGGCGAGGCGGGTGCGGTAGAGCTTGAGCAGTGTGTCACCGTGGTACGTCCACGCGCCGGGATAGGGTGAGAGGCCGCGGATGTGGTTGTGGACCGCAGCTGCGGACTGATCCCACGGAATGGCGCAGTGCTCCTTGAAAATCTTAGGCGCAGGGGTCGCTTGGGTGTTGTCCTGCGCCTCGGTAGTCACGGTGCCGTCGGCGATGCGCTGAACGGTTTCACGCACGGCTTCGGCCCCCAGCACCATCATGCGGTCGTGCACTTCGCCAGCCGTTTCGTTCGGGCCGATGGGCATGTCCATTTGCAGGATCATATCGCCGGTGTCCACTTTGCGCTTCAGGAAAAACGTCGTCACGCCCGTCTCGGTGTCGCCTTGCATCACAGCGCGGTTGATGGGTGCAGCTCCCCGGTAGCGCGGCAGGAGCGAGCCGTGCAGGTTGAACGCGCCCAGCCGTGCGGCTTCGTAGACGGCT
>CAYYHN010000741.1:556-2898 GCA_964471245.1 uncultured Rhodothermaceae bacterium
GATCCGAAACGCCACGACGACGATCAGGTCGGCGTCCAGCGCCGCAATGGCTTCCGCAAACGCTGGATCTTTGACCGAATGCGGCTGGAGAATCGTCTCGATGCCATGTCGTAGCGCTGCCGCTTTCACAGGCGTCACGCTTAGCTTCTGGCCACGCCCGCGTCGTTTATCAGGGCCTGTGACGACGGCGATGGGGGCAAAGCCATGTTCAACCAAGATATCGAGGGAGGGCACGGCGAAGTCGGGGGTGCCCATGTAGATGATGCGCATAGCGAGCAAACGGGGTTGGATGCGAGAGCGCAGAAGGTACGGCAGCCCTGTGGCAAACTCGACCGCTCTACGTAAAATCCCGCATAGAGCCCGCTGGTTTGCAGGTTGCGACTGTTGCGTGTGAGGCTTTGACTTACACCGGTTGCCGTGCTGACCCGTCAGTGTAGGTACGGCTATTTGGTTTTCTTAAGGAAAAACCACCGTAACATTGAGGTTATGCCATGAAAGCAACCTTGCACCTCCAAGACGACTTCTTTTTCCTCGGTGAAGACCCACGCGGCTACCGCACGATGTTCGACTCGACGCTGGCGCAATACGGTCAGCAAGCTGCTACGCCGCTCACCGTAGCACTTGAAGCCACCGCAGCATGCTCTGGCATGGATGTCGTATCGATTCTGCACAAGAAACGGCGTACCGTTCTCGACTTTCATGTCAACGCCGAAGCCGATCTAGCAAAGACCCACCCGCATGTCTTTGAGCGTGTCCACTTGCATTATGTCCTCACTAGCCCGGATGCCAAGATCGCTGACCTCAACCGTGCCATTGAACTGAGCGTAACCCGGTACTGCCCAATGGTCGCCATGCTCCGCGCGGCTGGCGTCGAAATCACGTGGGAGGCTACATTAATTCCTGCAGAAGCAGCCGTGATGGCGATGGCCTGAGATTGGATCGCAACTTGTTTGGTAAACAACACGCCTTTTCCTGCATGGGAAGGGCGTGCTGCGTTTATTGGAGCCAACCGAACCCAAGTTTTGATGTATGGTCTACACTTGGGCTGAATGGACGAAACGAGGCGAACAAGAAGCGAAGCCGATGCCTTTTTGCTATCGTCTTCGTCTCGTAGTCGCTTCGATTCCTTGTCTCATCAAGTTTGGGTAGATACGTCCAAACTTGGTTTACCTATCCCGCTCCAACGACGCCATGCCCCTCCGTTTTCTCGTCCTCGGCCTGCTTGTGCTGGCTGCCTGCACGCCTTCATCTGATGATCCGCTTGCCCTCGCGATGCTATCCGATAACCCCACGCCCAAGAACGTGATTTTCATTCTGACCGATGACCATCGGTTCGACTTCATGGGCTTCACCGGGAAGGTGCCGTGGCTAGAGACGCCACACATGGACCGCCTCGCCCGCGAAGGCGCGTATTTTCCCAATGCCTACGTGACGACGGCGCTCTGTTCGCCCAGCCGCGCCTCGATCCTCACAGGCCAATACGCCCACACGCATACCGTGGTCGATAATGTCGCGCCCGATCCCGGTAACCTTACGTTTTTCCCGCAATACTTGCAGCAGGCGGGCTACGCGACGGCCTATTTCGGCAAATGGCACATGGGCAACCACGGTGACGACCCGCAGCCGGGCTTCGATCACTGGGAAAGCTTTCCTGGCCAAGGTGTGTACTACAACCCCACGCTCAACATCAATGGCGAGCGCATCGCATACACGGACTCGACCTACCTGACTGACTTGCTGACCGACCATGCCGTCGACTGGATGGAGCAGCGCAACGAAGATCAGCCGTTCTTCCTCTACCTCTCGCACAAGGCCGTCCATGCAATGTTCAAGCCCGCCCCGCGCCACGACGGTTCCTACCGCGACGAAGCCGTCGTCTACCCGCCCTCATATAACACACCAACCTACGGCGAACCGCAGTTGCCCACCCGCGCAAGAGAAGGCGACGCCGCCGGAGGCCGCGACTACTACGGCCCCAACCGCGCCCCCGACTGGGTGAAGGCCCAGCGCGAATCGTGGCATGGGGTAGACTACATGTACCACGGCGAATTCCCGTTCGAGGAGTTCTTCTATCGCTACACCGAAACGCTCCGCGCCGTCGACGAAAGCGTCGGGCGCGTGCTCGCCTATCTCGACGATGCAGGCATTGCCGACGAGACGCTGGTCATTTACATGGGCGACAACGGCTTCTCGTTCGGCGAGCATGGGTTGATTGACAAGCGTCATTTCTACGAGGAGTCGGCCAAAGTGCCGCTGTTGGTGCGCTGGCCCGAGCGCCTCGAAGGCGGTGCACCCATCGACGCGCTCGTACAAAACAACGCCAGCGCCCCGACGATCCTCGA
>CAYYHN010000742.1:0-2895 GCA_964471245.1 uncultured Rhodothermaceae bacterium
TTCGTCGGTGAGGGCAGCTGCAAGGACGGCCGGGTCCAGAGTGCCGTCAGGGCGGACGGGCAGATAGGTAGTCTGGAAGTCACGCCCTTCGAGACAGCGGAAGGTGTCGAGCACGGCCTTGTGTTCCGTCGCCACAGTGATCAGGTGCCGCCCTTTTTGGGCATACGTTTCAGCTACGCCTTTGATGGCGGTATTCAGGGCTTCCGTCGCACCACACGTAAACAGGATTTCCGACGGGTCTGCGCCGAGTGCATCTGCAATCTGTTTCCGCGCCTGCGTCACGCCTTCATCGGCTGCCCAGCCGAACGCATGCCCTTCGCTCGCCGCATTGCCAAAATGCTTCGTGAAGTACGGCAACATGTGCTCCAACACACGTGGGTCGACGGGTGTGGTGGCGTTGTAGTCTAGATAAATCATGGAAGGCCGATACGGAGGTGGGGCACGAAGCAGGTGGAAAAGGGGGTGAGACACGAAGCTCGCAAATATAGTGCGAGCGGCAAGGATGCCCAAATAGACAAGCGGATGCCACCCAAAGGTCGCATCCGCTTGCAGGAATGAGGCTGGCGCTTCGGACGACGGATTCCCAGGCCCGTCTTGGTCCCTACCCAAAACCGAAGGGGCAGCCCGCTTTAATATGTGTAGACCATGTACTGGTAGGTGCTACAACGGTATGATACGGTTTTATTTAGACTTTGTCCAGATTAGAGCATCTTAGGTCACAAACTTTTGGTGAAGCCGAACTAGGCCCGTGGTTCGTCGTGTACCCGGCTCAATCTGCTTGTTTTCTCCATCGTCTACGTGTTCTTATGCGTTCGTTGCACTGCCTACGTGTTCTAGCTCTGCTCCTTGTTACAGGTGTCATCGCCATCGGCTGCGATTCCTCTTCGGAAGACGACGGCCCTGATGTTGACCTCGACGCGTTGTTTGCGGCCCCGACCTCGGCCGAAATTGATGCCGTGGAGGCCGAATGGCGAAGCCGCAACGTAAGCGCGCAAAACATCCAAGAATTGGGGACTATGCAAGTATTCTTAGGCACGGTCCCCACCACCGTGCGGGTCGTTTCGCACGATGTAGCCGGTGCAACCCATGTCGGTGCTATTTTGGTACCAGATGGCGCGGCACCCGGCAGCTTGCCCGTGCTCGTCTATAGCCACGGCGGCGATGGTGGGGTAAGCGTGACAAATGAGGTCGTGGCCTTAGCGACTAGCTTGCCGGATGTGTTGCTTGGGCAGAGCGTCATCGTGGTACCTGCATTCCGAGGTGAGCCTCTGCGCGTCGGCAGCGAGACCTTCATGGCAGGCGGCACCGACAGCCCGTGGGACCTTGATGTAGACGATGCCCTCGCGCTGCTCAATGTCGCCTTGGAGACCACGCCTGCCGCTGATGCGGAGCGCATTCAGGTGCTTGGCTTCAGCCGAGGTGCTGCCGTTGCAATGCTTATGGGCATCCGCGATGCACGCATCGACCGCATTGCAGGCTTCTTCGGCCCGACGGATTTCTTTGGGCCATTCGTGCAAAACCTCGCGCAGCTTGCCATCGACGGCAACGCACCCGACTTGCCTGGCGTCGACTTTGTTACGGAAAACTACTTTGATCCCTTCATTGCAGGCACCTTGTCGCTCGCCGAGATCCGGAGCCAACTGGTGCGCCGCTCATCGGTCTACTTTGCGCAGGACTTGCCGCAACTCCAAGTCCACCATGGCACGGGCGACACCATCGTGCCCGTTGGTGAGACCGAGCGTCTCAACGAAGTCATGCAAGGCATCGGGCGTACCGCACCCGCGTACGAAAGCTTCATCTACCAAGGCGGTTTCCACGACCCGTTCACCCTCGCGGGCAGCATCATCACATTGAACAGCTACCTCAGCGCGGATTTTTAGCGGATGAAGGCTTGAGCTGAGTCGAAGACAGACGCAATTCGTAGGGTTGCGCTCCGCGATGTATGTTGTCAGGGTAGCCCGATCTGCCGCGCTCCAATCTTCTATACCTCAGCGCGGTGCCTCGGTGTGGTGCTCAGGCGGGATGACCTTGCCCGTGAGGGAGCGCATCTCTACACCTTTCGCAAGCAAATAGTCTTTTTGCGTGCGCCAGATGTCGGCGTAGCGGTAAAAGGGGACGCCGGGGTAGAGGTGGTGGATCAGGTGGTAGTTCTGGTAGATCAGGATGAGCGTGAGCAGTGGGTTTGGGCGCACTAGGGTAGCCTTGAAGCGGTTTTCGGCGGCTGTGATCTTGTGGGGCTTGTGCGGCAGGTAGTCGAAGCTGTACGCAAGACACAGCAGTGCGAGGCGGCTGGGTATGAACCAGAGCAGCAGGAACGGGACGCCATAGCCGCTAAGGATGAGCGCGAGTGCCATCGCAATGAGCAGCAGCAGCGTACCTAGCGTCTCGTAGCGCTCGCCAACCGGGCGCTGTTTCCATGTGAGCAGGTAAACGTAGTAGTAGTGAACGTCTTGTGTAAGCCAGCGCAGCGGCAGCAACCATGTTGGCTTTTTCCCACTCCAGAGGTCAGGGTCTTTGTGCGCGTGATTGGTGTGTTTGTGATGCTCCAGATGAACGTAGCGGAACGCCGTGAAGGGCGCGAGCAAGATCATGGCACAGACACGTCCAATGACATGGTTAACCCATTTCGCCCGCGCCACACTACGATGCGAGGCATCGTGCATCGGTGTAAACGCTAAGAACGCTGCGACGAAGTTGATCGCCATGCCCCAGCCCCACGCCAGTTGGTTGCTCAGCACCAGTGCGCAGGAGGCCACCCAGATGCTGCAACACATGGCAAAGAGTGCGAGTGTCGGCCACGCTACCTTCGGGGCGCGGAGGTTGACTTTGGGCGGGCGCGTTGGCATGGATGCAAAGGAAATCGAGGCTGGTGGGACGAAAGCTCCAACAAAATAC
>CAYYHN010000743.1:0-2197 GCA_964471245.1 uncultured Rhodothermaceae bacterium
GGCGATGGGGCGTTCGAGGATGAAACGCTTGGCAGCGATGCAACTCTGTCCGTTGTTTTGCATCCGCGCCGACACCGCGACATCAAGGGCGTGGTCGAGGTCGGCGTCAGCCAGCACGATGAACGGGTCAGAACCGCCGAGTTCGAGCACTGACGGCTTCAGCGCCGCTCCCGCTTGCGCACCAACGGCTTCGCCCGCTCGCTCGCTGCCTGTCAGCGTCGCCGCCTTCACGCGTGCATCGGCGATGATGCCTGCGACGGCCTCAACCTCAACCACGAGCGCCTGAAACAGGCCCGGATCGCCCAGGGCTTCAGCAAAGATGGCTTCGATAGCTAAAGCACAGCCGGTGACGTTGGGCGCATGCTTCAACAAGCCGACATTACCTGCCATCAGCGCCGGAGCAGCAAAGCGAAAGACCTGCCAAAACGGATAGTTCCAAGGCATCACGGCCAGTACCGGGCCCAGTGGCTGGTAGGCTACATAGCTGCGCGAGGCATCAGTGACCACAGACTCCGAGGCGAGGTAGTCGGCTGCATGCTCTGCGTAATGCCGACAGACCCACGCGCACTTTTCCACTTCAGCCCGCGCTTGCGCCAATGGCTTGCCCATTTCCCGCGTCATCAGCTCCGCGTGATCATCTGCACGATCCAGCACCACTTCAGCGACACGATGCAACAACGCGGACCGTACCTCAAACGAGGTTGAGCGATGCCTTTTGAATGCCGCATCGGCTCGTTGAAGCGCTGCTTCAACCTCCTCAGGCGTATGTGTTTCGTACGTTGCGAGGTGCGTTTCCGTTGTGGGGTTGATCGTCTGGAACGGCATGTTCAACTCAAGTTGTGTCCAACTTTCGTGGGATGGAAAGGATGAATGTATGAAGGGGATGGAGAGTTGAGGAGGCAACGACTCGATGAACATTTGTTGGTAACTCATCATCGCCTCTTAGACTCCTCGTTTCACCGATTCAACTTATGTTCTCTCTAAACCACTGCCTGTCCATTCTTCAAACGTGAGGTAGTGTACACCCTACGATACGAACGAGGCACCCTCCTATGCACGTTGTAGAGGCGCTGGGCACGAACGGTGTTCCCTGACATGATGTGCAGGACCTTCCCCCACACGTTGGCGCGGCAACGCTGGCTGTATGCTGGATGGCTATGCTGCAACTTGATGCGGCCCGCCTTGCGCGTCCTGCGTGACCACTTTTCGTACGTTCACTTCATGTGAATCCAATCCCCAAACAGCCCCTGAGAACCTTGAAATCAGTCTACATGCAGGGCAGCACCTATGAGACCCAACAGCCAACAGCTAAGAGCCAATAGCAGCGGCATACAGCACGCAACCTGACCACATGACACTAAAATCATTCAGTGCCGCTACACTACCTCCATCACCAACCCGTTTGTCCTATGAAAAGCAGCATCGAACTGGCACAAGAAGCCGAAATTCTGCCGATTGCCACGATACGTGAAGACCTTGGCCTCACGGAGAACGACCTCATCCCCTACGGACGCCATATCGGCAAGGTGGACCTCTCGGTACTCGATGCGCGGGCTGAACAGCCCGATGGCAAACTGGTGTTAGTGACAGCGATCTCGCCCACGCGCTATGGCGAAGGTAAGACGCTGACGACCGTGGGACTGGGACAAGCGATGGGGATGCTTGGGCATCGCGGCATCATCTCGTTGCGTGAGCCCTCGCTGGGGCCGGTGTTTGGCATCAAAGGCGGTGCGGCAGGCGGCGGGCATTCGCAAGTGCTCCCAATGGAGCAGATCAACTTACACTTTACAGGCGACATCCACGCACTGACAACGGCCCACAACCTGCTTGCGGCGATGTTGGACAATCACCTCATTAAAGGTAATGCACTTGGACTCGATGTAACGCGCCCGATGTGGGGCCGTGCGCTGGACATGAACGACCGTGCGCTGCGCCACGTTGTTGTCGGCCTCGGTGGCCGGGCCAACGGGGTGCCGCGTGAGTCGGGCTTTGTCATCACAGCAGCATCTGAGATCATGGCGATTCTCGCTCTTGCGCAGTCGAAAGCTGACCTCAAACGGCGGCTCGGCGATATCGTCGTCGGGTACACGGCCACGCGCGAACCCATTACGGCCCGCAACCTCAACGCCGATGGCGCGATGGCGGCGGTGCTCAACCAAGCCATCCTGCCGAACCTTGTGCAGACGATGGCACACAC
>CAYYHN010000743.1:2220-2891 GCA_964471245.1 uncultured Rhodothermaceae bacterium
CGTTTGCCAACATCGCGCACGGCACCAGCAGCGTCCTCAGCGTACGCATCGCCCGCAAGCTGGCCGATTATGTGCTGACCGAGGCTGGATTTGGGGCTGATCTCGGAGCGGAGAAGTTCTTCAACATCGTCTGCCGCCAAGCAGGTTACTGGCCGTCGGCAGTGGTACTCGTCGCAACGTGCCGCGCCATTAAGTTGCACGGCGGCGTGCCCGACAAGCCGCTGGAACGGCTGATGGAAGAAGACATGGACGCCTTCGAAACCGGACTCGCTAACCTCGAGCGTCACATCAGCAACCTGAAGAAGTTCGACACACCGCTCGTCGTAGCGCTCAACCGCTTCCCGTGGGACACTGAAGCGGAGATCGAACGCGTACAGGCGTTGTGTGCCGAGCATGGCGTGGGCTGCATCCCGCACGAAGCCTTTGCCAAAGGCGGAGTTGGGGCCACAGATCTTGCCGCCGAAGTCATCCGCCTCGCCGACAGCAATCCCGATCCGACGCCGCAACCGCTCTATCCGCTGGAAGCCTCGATTCAAGACAAAGTGGCGACTGTTGCCCGCGAGGTCTACGGAGCCGCCGACGTGCACTTCGAGAAGCAAGCGCTCCGGCAAATCCGCCTCTTCACCAAGCTCGGCTATGATAACTTGCCGGTTTGCATCGCGAAGACACAG
>CAYYHN010000744.1:0-2887 GCA_964471245.1 uncultured Rhodothermaceae bacterium
CTAGTGCATCCTCAAGATTGCTTCTTCGGGTTCTGTGCGTCCCTTTTCGCGCCCACCTACGTTCCTCGATCTCGCCATACCTCCGGGTATGAATGCAATCGAGCGCCTTGGTGACCACAAAAATGACCAGCACATTTACCCGAATTACCAACGTTGATGAAGCACTAGTGGAAAAGGGACCAAATCAGGTGCTTCAACATGCATGTCACTACGCCCTAGTCTAGCTGAACGATTCGTGGCGGACGGTGGGCAAAGAAGCAGTACATCGATACGAGTTTGTTCGGCTACACCATGCCAAGTCACTTGACAATGCATACAAGCGCTCAGCATTTTCGACGCCACGTTTTAGCGGTTCCTGCTTAGTCGTTGAGGCCTGCTCTGCAGCCTTGATTAAGTGAGGTCAGCAAGCATTGTAGCTCAAGAACGCATCCCTCTACCTATTGAACCAAGGTAAACACACGACAGACCTCAGCTTTCGGCATGGATGGCTCTCGGCGCAGGAGATTGTGGCAACGTACGACGCGCTGACGTTTCCGCGCATGAGCACGCGCATCAGGCTTGAGCCCTTAGATAAGCCGCTGTTGATGCTGATGGCTGTGCGGCAGCAGCAAGCCCTAGGTGTCGTGATCGCTACGTATGGCAGCGGAGCGAAACGTGCGCGCCTGCTCTCGTGTTGGGTGCGGCCAGACGTGCGCAACCAAGGCATTGGGACCGCCCTGCTTCAACGCATGCAGCACCTGCTCAAGCACGAAGGGTGTACCCACGTGGAGGTCCACTACCGAAGCAACTGGAACGGAACGCCTGCCTTCGAGCAGATCCTCCAGCGCCTGCAATGGTCGCCGCCCACGTGCAAGCATGTGCTTTGTGTACACGACGACATGCCGCGCTTACTCCAAGCGCCATGGCTTCAACGTGCCAAGGTTCCCGATGGCATCACGCTGTTCCCGTGGACCGACCTCTCGGCGGCCGAAGCCGAAGACATACGACGGACACAGGTCCGCGATGCGTGGTTCGATGCCGCACTCAATCCTTTTCAGCTCGCGCACATCTTAGAACCCACGACGAGCTTTGGCCTGCGGCAAGAGGGGCGTGTGGTGGGCTGGGTAGTGCGCCACAAAGTGAAGCCCGACACCCTTCAGTGCACCGCCCTCGTTGCGCATACAGGTGCGCCTTTTGGGTGTGGACTGGCGCTGCTTCGCCACACGATCGCCACACAGGTTGGCCTAGGCATTCCCAAGTCATCCTATATGATCGATGGTACAAACCACAAAATGATTGCCTTCATGCGCCGCAGACTGGCCCCGTATGGTATGACTGAAGCCCAGAACCGGGTTGCGGAAAAACGCCTTACGGCCACGAACGACCTGCCTGCGTAAAGCAATCTGGAACACGCGCCAAAAAAATTTCACAGCGTAGCGGACGGCGGGCGAGAATAGCGGAGTAGGTGTGGGGCGTGCAGTGGACCGACGCAAGGCACGCCACCTGCCCTTGTGCAGCTAACCCGCAGTAGGGACTTGACATTACACAGAAGCGTACAGTTTCTTCAGTGGCCCTTAGGCGTTGTGCTGCTTCGGACGTAATTGTTATGAATCGCACGTGTAATCCTACTGTATTTGTACCCCAGCAAACGCCATATTCCCCGAGATGCACAGGTAACCCGTCTGTCGCCTATTTCCTAGGCCCGCTGCATGCGGTGGGTCCTTAGTAGTTCTGTTGCCCATATTTGCCGACCGCTATGGCCCCGCTCTTTCGCCGCTCTCGCCGCCGCACGGCTTCGCAGCCGTTTACCCGAACCACCCGCCTCTTGGCTGCGGGAGCGCTGACCCTTGGCATGGCCGCCCCTGCTGGCGTGCCCCTTGCTGACGCTGATGAAGCCGTATACGCTCCGGCACCATGGTACCACCGCGCGGCCCCATGGGCGCCCCCCTCCGGCGATTTCCCCATAAAGTTCGTCCTTGACGCGGACCCGACACCCTTCGACCTCGGCGATGTGGGGGGTTACAGCAGCCCGGCCTTCGCGGATCTCGACGGCGATGGTGATCTCGATATGCTCGCTGGGGAAGAACTTGGCACCTTCAACTTCTTCGAGAACACGGGCACCAGTACCAGCGCGGCCTTCACAGAGCGGACCGGTACCGACAACCCCTTCAATAGCTTCGATGTGGGGAGTTACAGCGCCCCGGCTTTCGCAGATCTCGACGGCGATGGCGACCTCGATATGCTCGCTGGGGAAGAACTTGGCTACCTCAACTTCTTCGAGAATACCGGCAGTAGCACCAGCGCGGCCTTCACAGAGCGGACCGGTACCGATAACCCTTTCAATGGTATCGATGTGGGACAATACAGCACTCCCGCCTTCGCAGATCTCGACGGTGATGGCGATCTCGATACCTTCATCGGGGAAAAAGACGGCCCATTCTTCTTTTTCGAGAACACAGGCAATAGCACCAGCGCGGCCTTCACACAGCGGACCGGTACCCAAAACCCCTTCAATGGCGTCGATGTGGGGCGCAAAAGCACCCCTGCATTCGCGGATCTCGACGGCGATGGCGACCTCGACATGCTCGCTGGGCAAAGCACTGGCACCTTCAACTTCTTTGAGAACACGGGCACCACGAGCAGCCCCGCCTTCGCCGCACCCGTCACCAACACCCCCTTCGAACTTACAGATGTGGGGAGTGACAGCACCCCCGCCTTCGCGGATCTCGACGGCGATGGCGACCTCGATGTGCTCGCTGGAGAACTCGATGGCAAATTCAACTTCTTCGAACGGTATTATCTGACCAATTTCGAGTTTGTCCTTAACGCGGACACGACGCCGTTCGACCTCGCCGATGTGGGCAATGAAAGCACACCTGCCTTGGCAGACCTTGATGGCGATGGCGAC
>CAYYHN010000745.1:0-2884 GCA_964471245.1 uncultured Rhodothermaceae bacterium
CGTCGGTGCGCCGTGCCTTTTGGCGGCGGTTCCTCCCTTTGGAGGACACCCCCGAGGTGGCAGACTTCCCAGCCGTCTACGATCGCCCCGAGCGGTACGACGACCACGAAGCTCTCCATCGGGCGCTGGCCACCTTACCCGAAACCCAACGTGCTGCGCTGCTGCTGTTCGAACTAGGCGGGTTTTCCATTGCCGAGATTGCTGCTATCCAGCAGGCTCGTAGCCTCTCGGCCGTGAAAACACGTCTCAGTAGGGCGCGGAAGAAGCTCCGTCAGGAATTGACGCAGCCTTCCACGTCCCCCCGAACCGCAGCCGACGCCTCAACCCACGACTTAGATCATGAAACGCTTCTTCTGGTGGCAGACACGCCGCCGCTCCGCCGCTGAGGGCACGTCGCCCGACGATTTGGCAGCGCGTTTCGCCGCATACCGCGCCGCCCACGACGAAGCCGCCTCGGACTCGTTCGATGCCGCACGCCATGCGCTACTTCGTGCTAACCAGGACCGTCCAGCACAGCACGTCGTGACCTCAACTACCTTCATGCAGACGTTAACCACTGGCCGCCGGATGCGGCTCACCGCGTACACCATCATGCTTGCGCTTGCTGTAGCCGCATGCAACATGCCTGTTGAGCAGGAAGCCTCGCTCGGCTATTTACTCAGCGGCACCATCGAAATGACCGGAGCCAAGGAATCCGACAAGGCTTTTCATGAGTTGCCTTGGGTAAATCCAGCCGAACTTGGGCTAAGCTTGGTCGAATCACAGACTGCTGATGGCGAAGCCACAAGCGTTATGCAGTTCGCCTTGCCCATGCCCGATGTTAACGAACACGAAGCATACGAGCGGCTAGCCATTCTCCAAGATTTTGGCTTCACGAAAGAAGTAACCCTGACGCCATTGACTGCGACGTACGAGCAGCCCGCATACAAAGCTGCAGCTAGGGCATTACATAGCGCCTTTGAGATTCACCTAGATGAGTCTGTCGTTGAATCATCCGTTCAAGGGCACCTCGAAGCGCTCCGCCTGCATGGCTTTCGTGTCAAACATGTTACGGACACCGAGGGAAATAGGTCGTTGCAGGTCGAGCACCCAGCAGGAACGCTACTCAAAATGGAAGCGCGAAAAGACTTGGAGGAAGCACTTATAGATCTGAGGCCCGATGCCTCACTCGAGGGAAGTGGCCCGTTGTATGAGGTAGCCCCGGCCGAGGAAGGTGCACAGGCGGAAATCGAGGCGCGGCAAGCGGCTGAGCAGGCCGCTCGGAACGGGCAGCACATTCCTTAACGGGAACCGCTGGCGCGCAGGGCAAGTAGGGCAGAAGTCCTTTCGTCTAGCACCCGTTATCTATGCCCATCGATTTCGACGCCCTCCTTGCCACAGATGATGCCCTCCTCGATGCGCGATGGGCGGAGCGAGCGGCTTGGGTCGAAGCGCAGTTTCAGCGCGAGCCGACGATTGAAGCGATCCTGTTCTTGATGGGCATTCAAGCACGCGGGCATGGTTACGAGCCTAAGCTTGCGAAACAGCGTAAGCAAGACCTGATCATGGAAGGCTCGTTCTGTGCATTTGCTACGCTGGGCTTGTACAAGCAGGTAGGCATGGATCCGAAAGGCTTCTGGATCTGGGAGCGCACGCAGCCTTTGCCGGATATGGACGTGGAGTCCCAAGAGAAGCTGCTTAAAATCGCCATCCTGCGCTACTTCGATGAACTCGAAGCTGCGCCAGTCGAGCCGCCTGTAGGGGAATAGAATCCCAGTGTAAAGCCTCTACATGGTGATAAAAAACGAGGCCCTTCCATTTGGGAAAGGCCTCGTTTTTTAATTTCGCTGGCGTTAGTTCAGCGCTGGATTCGTAACGGCCGCAGCGGCATTGTGGCCGGGCTTTTCGTGATCCGGGATCTTGAAGTAGGTTGCCGGATCATTCATGGTTTTGCTGACGGGTTCCAAGACTTTCTTGAGCACATCGTCCATCCGCTTCATGAAGGATACCTGCAAGCCTTCGAGGGCATCCTCGCGAATCTCCTCGATGTCCTTGCGGTTTTTCTCCGGCAGCAAGACACGTTTGATGCCCGCTCGCTTAGCTGCTAGCACTTTCTCCTTGATGCCACCCACAGGCAGCACCAGACCACGCAACGTAATCTCGCCCGTCATCGCCACGGTGTGCTTGACGCGGCGTTGAGTGTAGATGGAGACGAGTGCGGAAAGCATGGCCACGCCAGCCGAGGGGCCGTCTTTTGGAATAGCCCCTGCAGGTACGTGGATGTGCAGGTCCCAGTAGCGGAAGGCGTCTAGTGGAATGCCTAGTTCGGGAGCGCGTGCCTTAACATAGGACAACGCTGCCTGTGCTGACTCTTTCATGACATCGCCGAGCTGTCCGGTGATGATCATCCGGCCATTGCCCCGCGAAATCGATGCCTCAATGAACAGGATGTCGCCACCAACGGGCGTCCACGCGAGCCCTGTCGCCACGCCGGGCACTTCCGTCCGCTGTGCCACATCCGAGTCGAATTTGCGTGCTTTGAGGAAGCCTTTGAGGTCACTCTTCTCGACGGTTTGCCGCTCGACTTCCTCCATCGCCACTTTCTTCGCCACGCCACGCGCTACCGAGCCGATGGTGCGCTCCAACTGGCGTACGCCCGACTCCCGTGTGTAGCCGTCGATGACTTCGGCGATGGCCTCGTCGGTGATGGCGAACTGCTCGTCGGTCAGCCCGTTCTCCTTCGTCTGGCGCGGCACCAAGTACTGCTTGGCGATGTTAAGCTTCTCGCCCTGCGTGTAACCCGTCAGTTGGATGAGCTCCATGCGGTCGCGGAGCGGCGCGGGGATCATCTCCAAGTAATTGGCTGTGGCGATGAACAGCACCTTCGAGAGGTCGTAGTCCTGCT
>CAYYHN010000746.1:0-2884 GCA_964471245.1 uncultured Rhodothermaceae bacterium
CTCGACTACGAAACGACCGAGGCCAAAGCACGAATCGCGCTCGACAACTACGCAATTTTTAGCGAGACCCAACTCACGGAGATCCACAAGCTGCTCGGCGTGGTCACGTTCACGCGCAACCGCCCCGAAGAGGCCCGTCAGCAATTCCTGCTCGCCCTGCAACTCCGCCCTGATCTCACGCTCGACCCCGTCTTGTTCTCCCCCAAGACCATCGAGTTTTTTGATACCGTAAAACAGGAGCGTGCACAGCAACTCGCTTCAGCCGAAGTGGGCACCATCCGGTACATCCGCGACATCCGCACCGACGCTGCCGTCCGGTCGCTTGTGGTGCCGGGTTGGGGGCAGCACTACAAGGGTGAGCGGCGCAAGGGCTGGGTGTTCATGGGGACGGGCGCGGTGCTCTTAGGCGGCTCGCTGGCCAGCCACTTCCGTTACCAAAACGCACGTGACGCCTACCTCGCCGAAACCAACCTCGCCACCATCCCCAACCGCTTTGACACGCAGAACAGCCGCTACAAACTGCGCAACAACCTGTTCGTAGCCACAGGCGTCTTTTGGGCGCTGAACTACGTGGATGCCCTGCTGCGTCTCCCCGCGCTCGACGAAGCCAACGCGCTGGACGTCCAGCCTATATGGCACGGTGCGGCACCCGGCCTCCAGTTGCGCCTTCGGTTTTAGCAGCAGGCTCTTACCGCTGCGAACCCGCTGCCTGACGCTCCGCCGCCTCAGCAGCAGCTTCAAGCGCCGCTTCGATTTGATCGGCGGCCTGCTCCAGCGCTTCCTCAACGGCTGCCTCTACATCTACACGGATGCTCTGGTCAAGCGCTTGGATCTCGATGATGATCGAGTCCGGACCTGCTTGGCCGGGCCGGTAGCCAAGGTGCTGTAGCTCGGCTAAGGCTTGGACGACCGCAATGGAATGGTCGTGCTCGGCGTATGCGGCAAGGTGCTCTGCCATATGGGCCGCCCGTTCGCGTTCGCGATGAAGCGTACGAGCAAGGTCGGCCTGCCAAACGACCATACTGTTTTCTTCTAACGTCTTAAACTCGGTCTCTAAGCGCGCAAACGCTACGGCAGGTAACACTTCTTCGAGCTTATTATCGAGCGTAATCTGGAGCCCCTCATCGGCTTGGACATAGATGTGTTCCGCCAGCGTAGCATGTTCCACTTCGACCGTCTCCATAACAGATGCAACCGTCTCCTCAAAAGCAAGCAAGGCGTCGAGGCGTTGGCTTAGCGCTTCGCGGTCTTCGGGAGCCAACGCGGAAGGCGCACGAGGAAGCATTGGTCGCACGCGCAGCTCCTCAGCGGGTACCGCCTCAGGCAACGGTGCAGCCACATCGGTACTCTCAGCTGCTGCGTAAAATGCGGACTGCAACACGAGTTCAGCTTGCTCAGGTGTCAAGCTCGTCGCTTGCTGGCGTAGGTTAATGACATTCGCCGCCAACGTTTCTACTTGTTCCGGTGCGACTTCGCCCCCTAGCACCCGATCTTTGAACCGTCCAAACGCTGCGGCAACGGCATCGCGCGACGACTCATCATCCACCATGCCTACCAAACGGGTACCAATAGCGTCCAAGGAGTACGATAGCACATCCTCGCGGTTGTTTTCATACAAGAGATAACCGAACACAGAGACGAGCAGCAAGGCCGAAATCGGACCATATTCGCGGAGAAGCTGCTTCATGGCGACAAAAGGTTAGGTGGGAAAGCAGGTAGCGACGCCTTTAAGAACGCATCAATGCCTGTCATTGGTATGTCAGCGCGCAAACACATGGCAGATATATTCGATGCGGTACTAAACCAGACACGGGCAGATGCACCATAAGGTTACAAAAAACCCGTGTTTTCTGTGCCCCACGATGACAGATCTTGACACGTCGTGACATCTGGATCGTTCAACTTGGCAGCCCAATCATGGTCGCCTGCATTAGCGCGACCTCTTTGCGCTTGTCTCCATCGGGGACTTCGGCCACGCCATTGCAAACCGTGAGCGTACGACCTGCCCGGCGCACCGTACCCATCGCCCAAAGGCGATCGCCGATGGCTGGGGCCATCAGGTTGACTTTGAACTCGACACTCAGCACGCGATGGCCTTCGGGCATCAGGGTCCACGCGGCATAGCCACAGGCGCTGTCTACCACCGTTGTAATAACGCCTGCGTGGAAGAAGCCATCTTGCTGTGTAAGGTCATCGCGGTAGGGCAGTTCTATGACGACACGGCCTAGCTCGACAGCTTCGAGACGTGCGCCGAGCAGCAGCATCACACGCTGGGTATCGAAGTTTTCTTGCACACGCGCGAAGAGGGAATGGGAGGCAGACATGGCAAATAGACGCTACGGTTCATGCCGTCCATCGGACGGCTGGCCGCCCAATTTACACGTGCGGACGTTCAGGTGCCGCCTCGCTTCGCGTGCAAGTGTAATCTGATGCATCATTGACTACACAACCACCTTGCCCATGCTTGCTCGGCTACGCTTTCGTGTTCTCCTGCTTATTGTGCTTGCGCCTTGGTGGGCGCTGGCGTGCAGCAGCCAAGAGGCCATCCCCGACGATGCCCTCCGCGTGTTGTTCGTGGGGAACAGTTACACCTACACTTATGACATTCCAGACATTGTTGCCCAGTTGGCGGAGGCTGCTGGGGGACGCCCGCTCTATCACCGGAGCGTGGTGGCACCGGGGATTAGCCTCGAAGACCATTGGCAGCGTGGCGAAGCGAAGCGTGCCATTGAAGACGGCGCATGGGATTACGTGGTGATGCAGCAAGGCCCTTCCTCGCTCGCATCGAGCCAAGCGCATTTGCGGGAGTGGACGACACAATTTGCTGAGACGATCCGTTCGGCAGGCGGCGAACCCGCTGTTTACATGGTCTGGCCTGAGCAGG
>CAYYHN010000747.1:0-2881 GCA_964471245.1 uncultured Rhodothermaceae bacterium
GCCAACGCGCTCCGGGCTACGTACTACAACGCAACCGCCAACATTGATTTAGTTTGGTTGCCGCGCTTCGCCCCCGATCGCTTCATCACCGGCGAACGGCTTTCGTTCTTCAACCCCAACGCGGGCCAACGAATCGGCATGGAGCAACTCGCCGCGCCCTTCGATGCCCTCCGCCCGGATGCCACGCTCGAAAACAGCGAAGTCGCCTTGCGCCTTTCACGCACGCTTGGTAGCTACGAAGTCGCACTCTACGGCTATCGGGGTTTCACGAAACAACCATTGGCGTTCGACCCAACGAACGGCCAAGCCTCATTTGCCCCACTCAACGTGTACGGCGCTAGCTTGCGAGGTGGCCTGCTCGGTGGCATTAGCCATGCTGAAGTCGCCTATTACGATGCTCGCGACGACCGCGATGGCGACGATCCGACGACGCCCAACAGCCAGTTTCGTGCGCTGATTGGACACGAACGTGAGCTAATTCCCAGCCTAACACTCGGAGTTCAATATTACGCCGAGTACATTTTTGAGCACGAAGCCTTGCTTGCTAACAGCTTCGCGCCGCAGTTTGAACCCAGCGAAATACGCCACATGATTACGAGCCGCTGGATGTACCGCATGCGTCAGGAAACGCTCACGCTGTCGCTCTTTACGTTTTGGAGCCCGAACGACGGCGATGCACATCTACGCCCGCTCATCCAGCGGCAATGGAGCGACGCCGTGGCTTTTGCCGTAGGCGCGCATATTTTCCTTGGCGACGCGCCCACGTTTTTCGGCCAACTCGCCGACAACACGAATGCGTATGCCCGCGTGCGGTACAGTTTCTAGGCCGCGTCGCGTGGCTTCGGGTCGAGGCGGCCACCACGCACCGTGCCGCCAAGCACCAACGCAGCGCCAATCAGGACGAGGTTCTTGATGATGTACTGTCCTTCAAGCGTCAGACCGTAGGGAAATGTCGTCCACACGACATCAGGGAGGAGAACCAGTGGCAAGGCCGTGCCGGGCATTTGCAGGAAGAGCAGCAGCAAGGTCGTACGCATGAAGCGGCCGGTGATTAGGCCGAGGCCGATCAGTGCTTCCCAAACGGCGAGAACGGGTAGGAAAAGATCGGGATCGACGAAGTAGACGGTGTTGCGGACCAGTTCTTCAGCGGGGCTGAGGCCGGGAAACAGCTTCAACACCCCGAACCAGAAGAACACTATGCCGAGACCAACGCGCATGATAGGCAAACCGTAGCGCGCCATCCATGCGACGATGCGGGTATCGAGACGGTCGAACGAGGAATTGAGCTTCTGCGTTGTCATCAGTCACCTCCAGATCGATTCAGGTTGCGATGGAGATCCTTCTACGCAGGATGCCAAGCGTTTTGATGAACAGGACGTGGGGATTTGATGCACGGTCCGCTGAAATCGTACGAGGATGTGGTGAATCCCCTTACAGGGTCGTGAAGGGTGGACAGGTTGGCGGTTTGGGAAGGGGGGTATGTGAACTTTGACAACCACTATTCTTTTATGCGTCCATCCACGCTCCACATCCATCCCACGCACGTTGACATCAACGGGCGTCAGCCTAGCGAAAGACGATTTCGTCGACGAGCACATCGCCGAGTTGATCGTTGAGGCGTTGTTGCCATGTGTAGCGCTGCATGTGCAACTCGTGCCGCCACGCTGCGGACGTCAGTTGTACGAACAGCCGTCCGTGCCGAAACCAAACGTTGCTCGTCACATTGTTGATCTGCGGGCCAGCCATAATCGCCCACGTCTCCACAATGCGGGCCGCATTGATCTTCGGACGCAAGCCCATCTTGTCAATCACGCCGCCGAGAACATTACCGAGGGCTTGGGTTTCTCTGGAGCGGCACATGCAGTACAGACGGTTGACTAGAGCCGAAGAATTGGATGACTAAATATCGGTGCAGGCAGCTATGCTTGGCAACTACGATTCGTGGTTTTTGTGCAGACTTGGACGCGCTCGCTTACAAGCCGTACAGTGCGCCGAACTTCTCGTGTGCATAGGCCAGCCACGAATCCGCACTCAGGCCTTCGCCGGTCACATCGTGCAGAATCTGCGTAGCCGTTTTCTTGCGGCCGAATTGATGCACGTTGGTACGCAACCAACTAAGTAAATCGGCAAACTGCCCGGATGCGATCTGCCCATCGAGGTCGTTGAGGTCGGCACGTGCTTGGTTAAAAAGCTGAGTGGACATCAAGTTGCCCAACGAATACGTCGGGAAGTAGCCGATGGCGCCCATCGACCAGTGGATGTCTTGCAGCACGCCGTCGGCATCGTTGGGCGGACGGACGCCTAGCCATGCTTCCATCCGGTCATTCCACGCCGTCGGCAAATCAGCCACGGCGACGCTTCCCTCGATCAAGGCCAATTCGAGTTCGAAGCGCAGCATGATGTGCAGGTTGTACGTCACCTCGTCGGCCTCAACCCGGATGAACGACGGCGCAACGGCGTTGATGGCTGCATAGAAATCGTTCAGCGAGACATCGGCCAAGGCACCGGGGAAAGCGGCCTTTGCCTTGGGGTAATAATGCTGCCAAAAACCAAAGCTACGGCCGACGAGGTTCTCCCAAAGGCGCGACTGCGACTCGTGCATGCCTAGCGACGTGCCGTCTGCGAGCGGCGTGCGGTCGAGCGAAAGGTCGACGCCTTGTTCGTAGAGCGCATGCCCAGCCTCGTGCAGTGTGCCGAAGAATGCTGGATTAAAGAACGTCGGATCGAGGCGGGTTGTGACACGCACATCGGTGATGCCAAACGACGTGGTGAATGGATGGGCTGAGCGATCTTGGCGACCTCGTTCGAAATCGTACCCCATCGCTCGGATGACGTCGACGCCGAAGTCCCATTGTGCTTGTTCAGGACACAGCCGACGCAC
>CAYYHN010000748.1:0-2879 GCA_964471245.1 uncultured Rhodothermaceae bacterium
CTTTCGTCGTAGAGGTAAGGGAAGGGAAACGCCAGCGCTTTCGCACGCTCGGCCATGCGCTCGAAGTTGTCGGTTGGGTAGGCTGTAGCGTCGTTGGCGCTAATGGCAATGAACTGGACGTCCTCGGCGTAGTCGTTGGCGAGGCGGACGAGTTCGTCTTGGATGTGAATGACGAACGGGCAGTGGTTGCAGATGAACGCCACCACAACAAAGCGTGCTTCAGCGTAGTCGCTAAGGCTGTGCTCTGCTCGTTGCGTCGATGCGATCCACGGGTTGGCAATGGGAAGCGTGAAGGCCGGAGCCTGCATGCCGAGTTGTCCGGTCTGCGAATACGTGCGAGCCATGTGCGTCTTTGGATAAATTGCGTAGCTGTTCGGCCGTTTCCACGCCACGTAATGCCATCCCGATCCCTAACAGATTCGTTCTCACGCCAGCTTCATCCACCGTGCTACTCGGTGCGAACAGGCGGGTCTACCTCGGCCCAATTGGGAGCGCTGCGCAGCTCGTCGAAGGGGCAAACGATGGCCGACGAGATGTTGGCGAGGTGCGAACTGACCCGGCTCATCATGCGGGCGCTCATCGCAAAGGTCATCATCTCGTTAGGCGAGTGATCGGTGCGCGGTGCGAGTTGGTGCAGGTAGGTAGTAAGGTCGTGTTTGAACAGGCTGTGTTCGAGCATGTGCGCTCGTGCTACATCCTCGTTCTCTTGCAAAAAACCAAGCTCCACTTGCTCGAACATGTGCAGCACGCGGTCGCGGAAGCTGCGGAGGGGCGCTACGTGCGGCCCGAGGCGGGGGCGCTGACACATGCTTGCTACTTTCACCAACGACCGCGACAGATCACCGATGCGTTCGGCCTCGCTCACTATGCTGAGTAGCTTGAGGCTAAACACCAATTGGCGATTAGGGTAGATGGTCAGGTGTTCCAGCACCGTCCGGCGCAGGTGTTGCTCGCGTTGCTTGATGTCGTTGTCGAGTGCGATCAGGTCGACATCGAGGATTTCGTTGTCGTACAGATGGGCCGCTGCCGCCGCGAACATCTCGTGCCCGTGGCGAACCATGGTTGTTACGTCTTCGAAGGCTTGGCTTACGAGGGAGCCTCGGTCTTCGCGAAACAGATCAAAAAAGCCCATGCGGTACGTTGCTGGTTAGAAAAAGGCAGGTGCAATGGTACTGCAAGCGCGCTACGTTGTTTGATAGGCCTTTGTTAAGCCAATATTATCATTTGATGAGCAGGTCAGCCAGCGCCACCTGCGAGACGGCCACATCGCTCCATGTGCAGCAGGTGGTATGGGCTGTTGGAAATTGATCCAAAATGTAGGGGACACCGAGGGAGGCAAGGCGAACTTGTGGTAACGCCGCCACGGCCTTGACGAACTGCTGCTGTGCAGGTAAAAGCCCAAACCGATGCCATGCCGCGGGTTTGACAATCATCGCAACGAGTACTTGGGGATGATTGCGCGCTGCTTCGGCAAGCTGTGTGTAGGCGGCTTCGTCTGTTTCGGGGCCAAGTTCATGGAAATCCACACTCTTAAAACGTGCGCGGAGTGCCTCGCCAAGCGGTTCTTCGGGCGGATCCATGCGGGTGCGGTTCGGCTTGAGCAGCACGACCAATACAGGTTTTTCAGGATCGAGATGCCATGCTTTAGTTGAGCGGCTATGGATGGTGCAGGCGCGGCGCGCAATGGTGGCCGCTTCTTCAAGCGCTTCCGGTGCCGCTGTTGGATGCGTAGGCGGCGTTACGAAGACATCCGCACCATACTTGGCCGCAAGCTTCTCTTTGAGCGCCCAGACTCGTTCAAAGGCTGTCTCGACATAGGCAGCGTCTAACGTGCCTGTTTCCACAGCCGTCACTAAGCCATTCAGCGCTGCTTCCGGGTCGTCTACGTCCAGCAAGATGTCGACGCCTGCCTCGACGAGGGCGACGGCTTGGGCGCCAGCGTCAGCGTAGCGGTCGCGGATGCCTCCCATCAGCAAACTGTCGGAGACGACAACACCCTCGAAGCCGAGTTCATCGCGGAGGAGCGTGCGGAGAATACGAGGGGAAGCCGTTGCAGGTGTCTCGGCATCGGCCAAGGCGGGGAAGGCGACGTGGGCGGTCATGATGAGGTCGACACCTGCGGCGATGGCCGCGCGAAACGGCGCGAGGTCGACGGCGTCGAGCGTGGCGCGGTCGCTGTCGACGGTGGCGAGCACATCGTGCGAGTCTTGGTGTGTGTTGCCGTGGCCGGGGAAATGCTTGGCCGTGGTGAGCAACCCTTCGGCGGCTGTGCTGCGGATGAACGCGGAGGCAAGCGTCGACGCTGAAGCGGCATCGGCGCTGTAGGCGCGGGTGGCAATGATGGGGTTGCGCGGATCGCTGTTGACGTCGGCAACAGGACTGAACGTGATGTGCACGCCACAGGCGAGTGCTTCGCGGGCAGCGATTGCTGCGGCGGACTCCGTGAAGGTTTCAGCGTCTGTACCGGTGGCTTCAAACGCCATCACGTGTGGAAACACGGTGCCGCCTTGCAATTGCTGGCCCGCCCCGCGCTCCATATCCGCCCCAATGAGCAACGGAAACGTGCTTTGGCTTTGTAGCTTGGCTAGTGCAGCCGGTGTATCGGCTGTGGTGCCATTAAACAAGACCAACCCGCCCAACGGGACGCGTGCAAGTACCGAGGCTATGCGTTCGGCATCTTCAGCGACGGTGACCGCCGGTGGCATGTTCGAACCAATCCGAATGAAGATGAGTTGGGCTGCCTTTTCGCGAAGGGTCGTGGGTTGTTTGAGCATGGGCCTGAGGTGTTTGCAAAGGCAAGCAAGACGATAGGTGAATGGGCCTAGGAGAATACGGATTTTTGAGCGTTTTGCTAGACCAGAGAAATTGCGCACCTTATG
>CAYYHN010000749.1:0-2875 GCA_964471245.1 uncultured Rhodothermaceae bacterium
ATTTGACTACATCACCGCTGAGGGTTTCGGCTGGATGAATGCCTCGTACCAAGTCGGCCTGACGGTGCTTTCTAGCGAACAGCGCACAGCACTCGAAGCGCTCACGCCACCTGAGCATTTATTCGGCGATGCGCCAGCACGATAAAAGCGTCCAACACCGTTTCCCGATGCAGTAGCGACGCGCAAACAGGTGCATGCTGTCTTGATGCAGCGCGAGAACAAACGAGAGGTAAATGCCCCCTATATCCTATGACTTGTAGGCTGGGACGTGATTTTGCATTAAGAAATTGGTTGCTTTGCAGCGCAGGTGCTAATACATTGTTAGCAATGAAAAACACGCACCTGTCTTATGCTAACCTACCGGTGGAAGCCGCGACAGATTGAGCGCCCTAACCTTGTGGGCCAGTTACAAGCCGAACTCAACAATCTGCCAACCGCACTAGCGCGTGCCCTAGTGCTTCGCGGGATCAATACGTTTGACCAAGCACGCCTTTTCTTTCGCCCCTCGCTGGCACATCTGCACGATCCGTTTCTGATGAAGGACATGGACCGTGCCGTTGCCCGCCTCGTGCAAGCCATCGAGCGCGGCGAACGCGTCCTGGTCTATGGCGACTACGATGTAGACGGTACCACATCGACGGCGCTGATGACGCACTTTCTGCGCAGCCAAGGCGTCGATGTGCGTTTTTTCATCCCCAACCGCTTCAAAGACGGCTACGGCCTCGGCGCGGCGGGCATCGGGTTTGCGTGCGAGGAATGCGTCGACCTGATTGTCGCGCTGGATTGCGGCATTACGGCACACGAAGCCGCGGAGGAGATTCGGCAACGCGGTATCGACCTGATCATCTGCGACCACCATACGGTCGCCGAGACCATCCCGAACGCCGTCGCCGTCCTCGATCCCAAACGGCCGGACTGTCCGTATCCGTTCAAGGAACTGTGCGGCTGTGGCGTCGGCTTCAAACTGGTGCAAGCCGTCCTCCAGCATCAGGGCAAAGACCCCGAAGCCGCCTACGTTTACCTCGACCTCGTCGCGATTGCTACCGCGAGCGACATCGTGCCGGTCTACGATGAGAACCGGGTGCTGATGACCGAAGGCATGGCGCGGCTCCGTCGGTTGCCGCGGCTTGGGTTAAAAAAGCTGGCGCAGTTTGCCCGCCTCAGCCTGAACGACTGTTCGTCGAGCCAGATTGTATTTGGCATCGGGCCGCGCATCAATGCCGCGGGGCGGCTGGGTGAGGCCACGCTCGCTGTGCAGTTGATGCTGAGCGAGGATCCGAACGAGGCCGACCATCTGGCGCAGCAACTGGAGCAAGCAAACCAGAAGCGCAAGGTGCTCGACCGCGAGACGCTCAACATGGCGCACAGCAAGGCCGAGCGGCAGATCAACGCACGCCAGCGACACACGGTCGTCCTGCACGATCCCGACTGGCACCTCGGCGTCATTGGCATCGTCGCCAGCCGCATCGTCGAGCGCTTCCACCGCCCGACGATTATGATGACGACAGTGAATGGCAAAGCCAAAGGCTCGGCGCGCTCCATCAACGGCGTTAACGTGTACAATGCCCTGACCGCGTGCAACGACCTGTTGACGGACTTCGGTGGGCACGACTACGCGGCAGGGATGACGATGCCCGTCGAAAACGTACCCGAATTTCAGGAGCGCTTCGACGCCGTCGTGGGCGAGACAATGACGGCCGAGATGATGAAGCCGGTCATCAACGTCGACGCCGAACTCAACCTCGATGCCATCGACAAGCGGTTTTGGGCGGTGCTGAAGCAATTTGCGCCGTATGGGCCGAACAACCGCACGCCCGTCTTCCATGCACGCGACCTCGCCATCTCGGGGCACCCGCGTACGCTCGGCCGTGAGGGCAACCACCTAAAGTTTCAGGTAAAGCAAGCCAATAACAACGCCAGCATGGCTCGCGAGGTCATCGGGTTCAACATGCACCACTACTTGCCTGTGCTGCAAGCCAGCCAGCGCGACGGTGCTCCGCTGGAGATGGTGTTCTCTGTCCAAGAAAACACATGGCGCGGCAAGACCAGCCTCCAACTCCGCGTGAAAGACCTACGCCTCGAAGGCCGTGGCGATGGAGTGTAGCGTGCTTCCGTTGCCGATGCCTAGTGGCTCTCAGATGCATCATTGAGAAAGTAACTGCTGACCATATTGCTTCGAAACCTATCTTTACAATGTGGTACAAATGCTGCGAAAATATCGAAGTAATAGAGACTCTTTACTCGACAAACCCAGATCTGAGCAGTATTGCCCTGCACGAAGTAAGATTACAATGGGACGGCTCACTGCTAAAACTTCGCTTTGATCTTCCGGTCTTTCCTGATCGTACTCCAGCACGTTGGGCAGAGGAATTTACCGTAGCCCAAGCCGTTGTGGACCTTTGGGAAGTTACGAACCTATCGATCAATGGCTGGGTAACCAGCAATCTTGGTAAACTCAAGATTGATAGGCTATCAGATAAGCTTCTTCTTGTCGAGTTCGAGTCACCGATGTCACATATACGTTGCCAGAGCAGTTTAGCACGGATAACTACAATAAAAGGGTATGCGGTAGAGGACGTTTAACCAGCGCTGCCACTAGCTATCCCACACTGGCGCAAACGGCGGATCGACGAAGCGCTCGTTGCTTGCCAAGGCGTGCATGGCGGCCATTTCGTCGGCGGTGAGGGCAAAGTCGAACACGGCGAAGTTTTCGGCGCGGCGACTGGAGTTGGCTGATTTGGGGATGGTGGCCACCTTGTCTTGCTGGATGAGCCAGCGCAGCGCGATCTGCATGGGCGTCTTGCCGTAGGTCGCGGCAAGGTCGCGGACGAGCGGCTCGTCATTCAGCTTGCCATTGGCTGTGGGGCGGTACGCT
>CAYYHN010000750.1:0-2875 GCA_964471245.1 uncultured Rhodothermaceae bacterium
GAGCTCGCGCAGCTGGGGGGCGTGGGGGGCGTGCTGGCCGTGCGTCTGTGCGATCTCGGTGGTACGAGCGGCCACCTGCTTGGCGAGAGCAAGGGTGCGGCGACGCAGTTGCAACGACCGGATGTGCACAAGGGCGAGCATAAAACTCAGGGCAAGGAGCACATAGAATCCGTAAGCCCATCCCGTGCGCCACCACGGAGGGAGGATTGTTACCCGCACGCTTGCACCGACTTCGTTCCATATGCCGTCATGGTTAGCCGCTTTGACGCGGAAGGTGTAACGGCCTGGCCGCAACCCACTAAAAGACGCACGGCGCTGCCCATCGTCTATGACCCATTCGTTGTGCAGACCATCCATACGGTACGCGTAGCGGTTACGGGCTGGGCTGACATAGTGCAAGCCCGTAAAACCAAAAGAGAACACGTTTTCGTCATGGCGCAGGGTCAGTGCATCACCGTTGCGTAGCACGAAACCAGCCTCGCCAGATTGAGCAATGCGGCCGTATGCATCGAGGCGAGCCGGTGCGCCAAACAAGTGAACGTCGGCAATGGCAATTTGAGGCGGCGTGGTGTCTGTGTGCAGGCTGTCGGGGTGGAAGATATTGAGGCCTGCCGTACCACCGAAGGCGAGGCGGCCATCAGGTAGCGTTGCACAGGCGTTGCGCACAAATGCACCTGCCTGAAAGCCATCACTGACCGTATGCGTCTCGAACGTCTCATCCGTTGGGTCGAACCGAGCTAAGCCTTGGTTCGTACCCAGCCAAAGGCGTCCTTTGGCATCTGATGCAATGCACGTGACGGCATTGTTCGGTAGGCCGTCCTCCGTCGTGTATAGGTTAAACTGACCTGACTCGGGGTTGTCAAGGCGGTTCAAGCCGCTGCCTGTGCCAACCCATAGCGTACCGTCGGCCGTTTCGTGCAAGGCAAGCACTTGGTTGTTGCTGAGGCTATATGGAACGTCTGCAGAAGCTTGGAAGAGCACTAAGGATTCCGTGCTCATGTTCAGCTTAGCCAGCCCTGCGTCGTTGGTGCCAACCCATAGGATTCCCGGCTCTCTCTGCGATTCATGCAGGGCCAGTATGGGTTGCTGTGCGAAGTCGCGCCACGCCATCGAGCGGTCTGCATAATTGGCGTAACGCGTGATGCGCGCTCCTGGCATAGAGATGCGATTCAGCCCAATCCATGTGCCGACCCAAAGGTCCGCAGGCTCGTACTTCGAGGTCAGCAAGGTCATAATACCATCATTTGAGATGGTGCCCGGGTTATGTTTGTCCCTGCTATACCTCTGCCCTGCTCCCCATTGGTAGAGTCCTTGGTCTTCCGTGCCAAGCCATAATGTGCCTGCCTGATCATAAGCAAGCGAGCGGACTCCGGTATCCAGAGGCACCTGGCGAGACGCGAATCCTGCAGGATTCGTAACCTGATTCGTCTGCATGTCGAGGTAATCGAGACCTCGCCGCGACCCGACCCAAAGCCCCCCGGTGGTGTCCGGTAGCAACGACAGCATATGTTCGTCTCGTAAGCCTTGCGTTGCTCCTTGGGTACGTGTATACGAGGCAACGGCGGCATGCTGCGGGTGCAGCCAGTCGACCCCACTGCGTGTGACAATCCAAAGCACGCCCGTATGATCTTCGAAAACCGTAGAAATGATATCGCCGCTTAGACTGTGTGGGTCATCGGGGTCGTGGCGATACTGCACATACGCTCCAGTAGCAGGATCATACCAGACCAGTCCTTGCCATGTACCCAGCCAGAAATGTCCACGTTGGTCTTGATAGATCGCCTTGATGATGTGGTTGTCGAAGGCTTCAGGAATGACGGAAAAAAACCGCTTGTTTTTGCGGTCCATCGTCTGGAAGCCACCGCGCCACGTGCCAACCCAAAAAGTCTTGCTGGGGTCCTCATATAAAGCCGACACATTCTCGTGGCGGATGTAGCGCGTGTCTGCGGGGCGTGCTGTATTGTGCGTGTAGTGCTGGAACGTTTGCGCGGTTGCATCGAAACGGTTCAGGCCGCCGCCTTGGGTGCCCACCCATAGGGTGCCATCGCTGTCCACAAAAACGCGGTGGATCTGGTCCGAACGTAGGCTCGTTGTGTCTGCCGGGTTATGACGAAAGTGTGTAAAGCGCTGAGTGGTTATGTCCAGTCGGTTGAGGCCGTGGGCCTCTGTGCTGACCCACAAGTTACCGGATGCATCTTGTGTAATGTCTGTGATGACATCACTGCTCAAGCTGTTCGGATCGTCAGGTGCATGCCGAAAGGTGGTGAAGTTTTGCCTGCGGCGGTCGAAGCGGCTGAGGCCACCGCCATAGGTGCCCACCCAAAGCGTGCCAGCACGGTCCTCAAAAAGCGTCCAGACCCAGTTGCCACCGAGTGAGGTGGTATCGCGTGGGGTGTGATGAAACGTCGTAAAGGTGTAGCCGTCGTAGCGCGTAAGCCCATCACCGGTGGCAAACCAAAGGAAGCCTTCTTGGTCTTGCAGGCCGTCAAAAACCGCATGGTGTGGGAGGCCATCTTCGACCGTCAGGTGTTCCAAAGCCAAGCGGGGTTGGGCTATGGCACCGCTCACGCTCACTCCAAGCGCAACGCAACAAGCCAGTACCAAGAACCCCCAAGCCTTCATAAGACACACGCGTAACGAACCACAGCACAGGACAACGCCCTTCTGCTGCAAGATACGCTACGCCTTGTGCTGCATACAATACGCGTACGCACCACCTTGCGCTAAGCCGCCTCCAACGGATGAGCAGGCGCGCCCAGCGACCGGAGCTTCGCTAGGCGCACCCGTTGCGCTCACCTAGGAGCACATGCTCCCTACTTGACCAACAGCATCTGCCGCGTCTGCACCTGTCCACCGAAACGGATCTGATACACGT